>JAIPDS010000045.1 GCA_021737565.1 Desulfobacteraceae bacterium
CCCACCTCCAGGCAAATCCTGGATAATCTACTTGGCTCATTTGCACCTCCTTTTTGCCAAGTAGTTTTACCCAAAATTTGCAAAAGCGGACAAATCATTTGCTATGAATTGCGGTCATATCATTTGCTATCAACATAAAAAACAACGCAAAAAGGGGTTCATCCGCCAGCCGCGGATGAACCCCGGAATCTCTTGCCGCAATGCAGGCTACACCTGCCGGGCGGCCTGCCTTATGCCGCGACCTCTTCTTTTACGCCCGTGGCCACCTTGTAAAGAATTGTCAACACCAAAAACCCGAGAGCATAAACGCCAACGGTAATCATCACTTCCGGCGCCGTGGGTATGTATTCGTTTACCTCGTGTAAGGGATTGGGGATAAACCCGCCGGATATCAGGCCCAGCCCCTTGTCTATCCAGAGGCCGATGAAAACAAACACGCACGCAAATCCCAGCACGGTTTCATTCTTTCGTGCCTGCGGTATAACAAGCAGCACTATGGCACTCAGCACAAGGGCGGCAGATGTCCACATCCAGGGGACCAAAAACCCGTGGCCGTGCAGCCCCAAATACAGATATTTCAGGTGGGCCGTATGCTCGGGGATCTGGCTGTAGGCTGCAACAAATACTTCGCAGAGAAAAAAGAACACATTGGCAAGGGTAGCGTAGAGAACTATCTTGGAAAGGGCCTGGATGGCCTTGGTGCCGGCGTCAAATTTTGTGACCCTGCGGATGATAAAAGAAAGCAGTATCAGAAAGGCCGGGCCTGCTGCAAAGGCGGAAGCCAGAAAGCGGGGGGCTAAAATGGCGGTCAGCCAGAAGCCCCTTCCGGGAAGCCCACAGTAAAGAAAGGCCGTTACAGTATGAATGCTTATAGCCCATGGAATGGATATATAAATAAGGGGCTTGATCCACTTTTCCGGCGGCACCCCGTTTCTTTCCGCTTCCAGGGAGTTCCAGCCAATTATAATATTTAAAAAAAGATAACCGTTTAAAACTATCATATCCCAGAACAGTATTGAACTGGGCGAGGGATAAAAAATTATATTCAAAAGCCGCGCCGGCTGGCCGAGGTCCACGATGACAAACAGCAGACACATCAGCACCGCTGAGACGGCAAGAAATTCACCGATCACGGTGATTTTGCCGAAGGTCTTATAGTCGTGCAAATAATAGGGAAGCACGACCATCACCGCAGAGGCGGCAACCCCGACCAAAAATGTCAGCTGGGCAATGTATAATCCCCAGGTGACATCCCGGCTCATTCCGGTTATACCCAAACCAAAGTCAAGCTGGTAAAGATATACCAAAAGCCCGATGGCAACAACGGCCGCCAGTGCCAGCAGCCATATCCAGTATGTTTTGCTTCCTCTTAAGGCTTTTTCTAGCATAGCTCCCTCATCCGATCATACGATGTAGAAAACAGAGGGGAAAGTCCCCAGGTTTGGTTTCCGCCTGATGGCGTACTCGTCTGCCAGCAGTTTGCGGATATCTGATTCGGGATCCTCGAGATCCCCGAAAATCAATGCTCCGCCGGAAGCCTCCACGCAGGCGGGTTGTTTGCCTACAGCCAGGCGCTCGGCGCAAAAATTACACTTTTCCACAACCCCTTTTGTCCGGGTCGGAAATTCCGGATTTTCGTCCTTTATTGCGGGTCTCGGATCCCGGAAGTTAAAGCTGCGCGAGCCGAAAGGACAGGCCGCCATGCAGAATCTGCACCCGATGCACCGGTGAAAATCCATCATCACGATTCCGTCTGATTCACGCTTGAATGTGGCCTTTGTCGGACACACCTGAACACAGGGCGGGTTGTCGCAATGATTGCAAAGCACGGGGATAATGGGTTTGTGCGACAGTTTTTCCGCCAGAAACTCGGCTTCCTGGCCGGGAAATGCATGGGTAAATTCCGTGGGCCAGATCCATTTGATTTCATGTTTACTGCTTCGCGGATGCTCATCCCCGGAAAAATCCGGAACATTGTGGATCCTGTGGCACTCTTCCTGCATCTTTCTGCAGGTTTGTTCATCAAGCTCCCGCGTGTCAATAACCATTCCCCAGCGCCGGGCTTCCCTGGCTTCTTCTGCCTTGGCAAACACCGGGCCCTTATCCGAACCCGGGCCGGCAGCCCTCGCGGAGCGGGTTTCCAGCCCGACTAATATCGAGCCGGCACCGACACCCAGGATGGAAAAACCGGCGGTTTTTAAAAATCTTCTTCTGCTGTTTTCCATTACTCTGTCTCCTCCGGGTATGTATGACAGTCCCAGCAGTAGGGGGCTACCGAGGCATAATTGTGACACCTGTCACAGAACTCTACCTTGTTGGAGTGACAATCCATACAGGTGTTTGACAGGCTCGGATCGTATTTCCCGCCGTCTTCGGCCATATAAAGCCGCTTTCCGTCCCTGACCACGGTATCGCGCCACTGGTCAAGAAGCTGCATATGCTCGGCGCGCATATATTGCGTTTCTTCAACACAGTTTTCGGCCTCTTTTGCTTTTTCGGTCAGCTCGGCCTCCGGTGCGGTGGAAGCCCCGGGTGTTCCGAAAATGAGATTGAACCAGAACGGAAACAGCACCACCAGGAAAAATATAACCAAACCAGTGATGATCTTGTTCTTATCATTCATCGGCGTCTTCCTCCGTTTCTTCTGCGTATGGGAGCGGTTCGAAGCGCAGGTCCATGGTCCGCTCGGCTTCGCCCTCCATTAACAGCGCGTTGCCGACCATCTCGTGTATACCTGTTACGTCGACGCCCGGAACCCAGTAATCCATAAGCGGCGGCAATGCCGCCCTGTCAATGGCACAGATGCAGGCAAGCATGTTAACACCGTACTTGTCGTGAACATATTTTACAGCGTTCGCCCTTGGCAGTCCACCAAGCAGCCGAAGCTCCATGATCTCTTCAGTGTTTAGCCCGGAGCCGCTGCCGCAGCAGAAGGTCTGCTCCCTTATTGTGTTTTCCGGCATCTCATAGAAGTGGTTGCACGCATGTTTTAAAACATAGCGCGGCTCCTCGAGAAGCCCCATGGCCCGGGAGGGGTTGCACGAGTCATGGAATGTAACCACTTTGTTATCGTTTCTTGACGGATCCAGCTTGAGCTTGTTGTTCCGCAGCAGGTCCGCGGTAAATTCCGTTATGTGCACCATCCTGGTGGAGGCGGCGTTTTCGAAAACCGTTCCGGTGACGGGCGACTTTGGTGTTTCCCCGAAATCGGCCGGTCCGTTCATTGTGTCCATATACTGGTGGATCACCCGCCACATGTGGCCGCATTCGCCGCCCAGGATCCATTTTACGCCCAGACGCCCGGCTTCGGCATACATTTTGGCGTTAAGGCGTTTCATCATTTCCGAGGAAGTAAAAAGCCCGAAATTGCCGCCTTCAGATGCATACGTGGAAAGCGTGTAATCAAGGCCCAGGTGCTCGAACAGCAGCAGATATCCCATCATTGTATATGTGCCCGGGTCCGCGAACACATCGCCTGAAGGGGTGATAAAAAGGATTTCCGCTCCTTTTCGGTTAAACGTGGGCTCAATCTTGACCCCGGTTATCTCCTCGATATCATCGCAGAAAAATTCTATCATCTCCCTGAAGGCGTGGGGTTGGATGCCGAGATGGTTGCCGGTTCTAAAGCAATTGGCCGCAGGCTCCAGTATCCAGTTTATATTCAGCCCCAGAAGGGAGAGCAGCTCCCGGGCCATCATGGTCACTTCCGCGGTATCTATCCCGTAGGGACAATATACGGAACATCTGCGGCATTCCGTGCACTGATAAAAATAGGAGAACCATTCCTTTAAAACCTGCCGGGTCAGGGGCCTGCCGCCGGCTATCCTGCCCAGTATTTTGCCGGCGGTTGTAAAATCGTTGCGGTAAACCGAGCGCAGAAGCTCGGCGCGCAGCACAGGCATATTTTTCGGATCGCCCGTGCCGATAAAGAAATGACATTTATCAGCACATGCCCCGCACCTTACACATGTATCCATGAAAACCTTAAGTGAGCGGTACTTTTCCAGCCTGTCCTTGAAACCTTCATGGATGATCTCCTTCCAGTTGTCGGGAATCGGCCATTCCGCGTCGGCCGGCGACCACTCGTCCTTGGTGGTCGTCGGCATATCCAGATATTCCAGGTTCTTTTTCTTGGTGGGATAGCAGAACCTTCCTTCGGACAAATCCGGAGGCACTTCCTCCCATGGTTCGTCCGGCATGCCGTGATCAATATTTTCAAACAGTTCATCTGGTTTCGGTGTCTCTGCCATAGTTACTCCTTTTCAACTGGAATTCCAGCCTCTTTCATTTTGTCCCTGAAATCCTCCTCATACTCCTCATAGGTATGAGTCTTGACCGGATAATTCCACGGATTTTCATGTCTTTTCGCGCGGCTGTTATTTGCCAGGTTGCGGGTGGGGCTTAAAAATATTCCGCCCATGTGCATTATCTTGCTGAAAGGGATATAGGCAACCAGTATGGAGACAAAAAACAGGTGCACATAGAACAGCCCGCTTATGCCGCCTTCCGGTATGGAAGGCTGCAATGTGGCAAGCCCCATTGTAAGCTCCTTTATTCTTATCACGTCCACCTTGGACAGATACCTCATCATAAGCCCTGTAACCGCGATCCCGATTATCAGAAACAGCGGAAAATAATCAGCAGGCCTTGATATATAGGCAAGCTTGGGCAAAAACACCCGGCGAACAAGCAGAAGCAGAGCACCTGCCAGCAGCGCGAAACCGGAAAGAAAGATGTTGGGAAGAAGGATCTGGAGCATGCCGTCTATCCGCTCCAAAAAGGACACAAAAAACGGGACAGGTTCGGTAAAAAATCTGAGATGCCGGATTACCACCACCAGGAAGGAATAATGAAACAAGAGAGCAAAAAGCCATAGCCATATCACCCATTTATAGCTAATCCGCCGTCCCGCCCCAAATCCTGTCCTGGTATTTTTAAAAAGAGAGCGGAACAGCAGGATTTCCAGGAGCATGCGGATAACGACCTGGCCGGTCGTATAAGGACTGTCTATCTTGTTTTGTTTGATCCAGGCAAGGCTTTTCTGCTGGCCCATGGTTGTGGGAATCTTAAAGGGAACCGCGGATTTGGACCAGTCTATGATCTTGTTTGCAAACCCGACCAGAAAAATAATAAAGGCGAGATACGGTATGATCACGCCGAATAACACGTCGAGGCCCGCTGCTTCAACACCCGCATAAGCGATCAGCCCGAGAACCACGACTGTAACAAGGGAATACAAATACGCTGCATTCATTTACCACCACCTCGCTTTGCCCGATGCGCAGCATCCGCGGCCCGGTATAAAGGCTGCAGCCGGCTGCGCCCCGTTGTGCCGGTTAAACTTGCTGGTTTATTGTGTAAGCTCCGGATCTATCTCCGGCAGCTCGCTTATCAATTCCTTTTTTACCAACAGCTGCCTTACGCTGTCGCGGGCCTGCCTGGCCCGCAGATTATATACATGTTTTTTACAGTCCATGTAAATATCAAATGCAGCCAGCAAAGCCCTGTCAGCATTGTCCGCGATGCGGTCAATGCTTTCCGCCACTGTTCCTGATTGCCGGTTTGCCGCGGAATCCTGTTTGATGATTGTCTTTATTTCCGCGATGAAACCGAGAGCTTCAGAGGGGGTGAATTCCTGAAGGGATCTTACCTTTATCACCGGCTCAAGGGCATCACGGGCCGCCCGGCTGTCGAAAACGTCGGCCGCCACCACGTCAAAAAGATCCCTTATGCCTTTTTCCAGGGCGGCGCCCACCGGATTGGAAAAAGGATCGCGGGTATCCTTGAAAAAACGCGCAGATTCCTCCGGATAGCTCCGTATCAGTGCCTCGAACCATTTTGAAATCCAACGGTCCCTGTTGGCGGAAATTATTTCATCCCCTGCTCTGTTACCCATATATCCTTGTTTCCACGTTAAAATTTAATTAAGCACGAAATTTGATGCACTCGTAAAAAGTCTAATTTTAGATGGCGCCGCAAAAAGTTCAAGATCAAGGCCTGCGCAATTTCGACGAATGCAGCGTACTTAGCCGTACGTGAAATTCTGAGAAATTGCGCGTAACGCAGATATTGGACTTTTTACGGTGCCATCAAATTTAAAGGTGTTGACTATATTCAAAACCCGCTATATTGTCAAGTAAATTTAAAAACGCAGCAAAAAGTGTGTAAAACCATGAACAAGAGAGACCCGGTTGAAGACATGGGCCTTGATCCCGAGCAGTACAGGGAACTACTCCGGATGTTTATCGAAAACACCCGCAGGGAGATCTACGAGATAAAAGAAGCGCTGCGGGATAATGATTTAAACAGGGTTGAGAAATTGGCTCATTCCTTTAAAGGCGCGGCCGTTAGCCTTGGGCTTGACCAAATAGCAGCAGCCGGCGAAGCCATCAGGGACATGGTCCGAAACGAGCATGATTTTAAAAACATCGAATCGCTTATAAACAAAATCATACAGGAGATAGATGGGTTATCCCAAACAGTTTAAAACCGTAAAGCAAAACCCCGGGGCAATCATGATGAAACAAATACTTGTAGTGGATAATCATCCGGTAATGCTAAAGTTTATGTCCGGGTTTCTCGAAAAAATGGGGTATACGGTAAAAACCGCGGCTGACGGGCTTTCTGCCATAGAGATGCTTTCCTCTTTTACCCCGGACATTGTTTTTATAGATCTTGTCATGCCCAACATAAGCGGAGAAAAGCTCTGTCAGATAATACGCAGCCGGCAGGATCTGAAAAACTGTTTTATCGTTGTTTTATCTGCGATCATGGCAGAAGAGGGCCCGGCTTTTGAGAGCTGCAATGCGGACGTATTTATTGCAAAAGGGCCGTTTGACAGGCTGTCGACTCATGTAGAAAGTGTACTGGAAACACTGGAGCAGGGTGATGCGGCAGAGTTGAAAGGCAGTGTATTGGGCCGCCGGGAGCTTTTTGAGCGGGAAATTACCAAGGAGTTGCTGGAGTCAAAAAAACACTATGAAACGACCCTGAACCACATGTCTGAGGGGTTGCTGGAACTGGTTGACAATTCCATAATAGTATTTGCAAACCCCGCGGCAATTTCCATTCTGGGGCTGCCGGAGGAAAAACTGCTGTCTTCGGCACTTGCAGGGCTTTTCGATGAGCCGGCAAAAACGCTTATAAATTTAAAACTCGGCGAATGCGCCGCCTCGGAAAAAGAAACAGAGCTTGATGAGCTAATAGAAATCCAATCCCGTCTGCTTTCCGTAAAAATCATTGCCGTAACCGGCGGTAATACCCGCACCACCAACCTTGTAATGATTCGCGACGTAACCCGGGAAAAACAGCTTGAAGCACAGCTTCAGCGGGCAAAAAAAATGGAGGCCGTGGGAACGCTTGCAGGTGGAGTGGCACATGATTTAAACAACGTACTTTCCGCGA
The DNA here is from genome assembly GCA_021737565.1 of Desulfobacteraceae bacterium. Classification (GTDB taxonomy): domain Bacteria; phylum Desulfobacterota; class Desulfobacteria; order Desulfobacterales; family Desulfosalsimonadaceae; genus Desulfosalsimonas. The sequence continues at coordinate 7,405 of JAIPDS010000045.1, forward strand.
TCGTTACATATCCCGACCTGCTTCTGCCTCAACTGCCAGAAGACAGTCCTCTTCGCAAACCTATCCAGACCATGCGGGACTCGGGAAACAAGGCCGTGGCGATTGTCCAGGATCTGCTTACCCTGGCTCGCCGCGGCGTGCCCGCCAAGATGGCCGTCAATGTAAACCGGATTGTTTCCGAATTTTTAAACAGCGCTGAATTCCTCAAAATGAAATCATATCATCCCGAAGTTACCGTGACCACGAACCTTGACTATGAACTGCCGGAGCTTTCCGGCTCGCCCGTTCATCTGTCCAAAACGATAATGAACCTTGTTTCCAACGCAATGGAGGCCATAAAAAACAAGGGCGAGGTAACGATCTTAACGCAGAACAACAGGCTCGATGAGTCTGTTGCAGGCTATGAAACCATTCCTCCGGGAAATTATGTAAAAATAGAGGTTTCGGACACGGGATCCGGAATTTCGGCAAAAGACCTGGAACGGGTGTTCGAACCCTTCTACACAAAAAAGAAAATGGGCAGAAGCGGAACAGGCCTTGGTATGTCCGTTGTCTGGGGTACAGTCAAGGATCACGACGGCTATATCGATATCTCCAGCCGGGAAAACCTCGGCACAACCATAGCTCTTTATTTTCCTGTTTATCAGCAAGGTCCCGAAGCAGAGACAAAAGCTACGGGTTTTGACACGCAGGAGATTAAGGGAGGCGGAGAATCCGTACTTATTGTCGACGATGTAAAGGAGCAGCGTGAAATCGCCTATACCCTGCTTTCATCCCTGGGTTATCAAGTTGATGCCGCCCATAGCGGAGAGGCGGCCCTGGCTCGTATCAAAGAAAAAAAATTCGATCTTGTCCTGCTTGACATGATAATGGATCCCGGAATGGACGGGCTTCAGACCTATCAGAAAATCCTTGAGATCAATCCGCGGCAAAAGGCCATACTTATAAGCGGCTTTACCGAAACCCCCAGGATAAGGCAGATTGAAAAATTGGGCGTTACCAGGTTTTTAAAAAAACCCTACACGGTTAAAACCCTGGGTATGGCTGTAAAATCCGAACTCACGGAAAAAAAGGGCGACTGAAGATGAATCTCAAACAATTTCGCTACGGAGCCGATAATCTGGGGTATGTTTTATCCGGCAGTAAAAGCGCGCTGGTTATAGACGGCGGCGCCCCTGATGAAATTCTGCGGTTTGCAGAAAAAACAGGGCTTGAAATCAAATACATTGCAAACACTCACAGCCATCCAGACCATACATCGGGCAACAGGGAACTTCTGGAAAACACCCGGAGCCGGCATACGGATTTTCATTCGCTTTTAAAAACAGGGGGGCTGGAAATTGACGGAGAATTAATCGAAATTATTCACACACCCGGTCACACCAGGGATTCGGTATGCTTCTACAGCCCTCCCTGGCTTGTATCCGGAGATACCCTTTTTAACGGCAAGGTTGGAAAATGCTTTACAGGAGATGTGGATGCTTTTCTTTCTTCGGTTAAAAAGCTCCTTGCCCTGCCCGATGATACGTTAGTGTATGCCGGCCATGACTATGTGGAGGAATATGTTGAGTTTATCCGCAGCCTGGAGCCGGACAATACCAGGCTTGACGAATATTTTGACAAATACAACCCTGACAATGTATGCAGCCTGCTGGCTGATGAGAAAAAAGTTAATCCGTATCTGCGGTTAAATGATGATAAAATAATCTCGATATTAAAAAACAAGGGCCTTGCCGCGGAAACCGAAGCAGACCGCTGGCGCTCGCTTATTTCGCTTATGTAGAGGCCTCCTTATATATCAAGCATGCTTACTTCCAGGGCGTTGCTCTGGATGAAATTGCGTCTGGGCTCCACTTCATCGCCCATCAGGATGGTGAAAATATCGTCTGTTTCAACAATGTTTTCCACTCTTACCTGGAGCAGGGTCCGGGTTTCCGGACTCATGGTTGTTGCCCAGAGCTGATCAGGGTTCATTTCTCCAAGGCCCTTATAGCGCTGAACAGACAATCCTTTCTTGCCTTCCTCCATGAGGTGATCTGTCAGCTTCTGCTTGCTTTCCACAACAACAGGTTCCTGATCCTTTTTTTCAAGCGTGTAAACCTCAAACCTTTCCGTATCCCAGGGTGCAATATTTTTATAAAGGGACAGCGCCTTCTGGTAGTTCTTTGAATGCACCAGGCCCCGGCCTATCTTTACGGTGATCTGCTTTTTTTCTGAAAGATCCTTAAACATTTCCTCAAGTTCATCTGCCTGTTGCGGATAAACCATCAGTTCATAGACGTTTCTTTCCTCGTTCCAGGCTGGTTCGCCGGATGTAAACCCGTTTTCGGAAAGGGCTATGCGCAGCTGACCGATTTTTTCGGGACTCTGTAAAAAGCTCTTATCTTCCACCCCCGCCTTTATCATCAACTCTATTAATTCGGGATATATACCGTGGCGCTGAAGCCTGGCAAGCACAGTTAGATACTCTGCCATGTCGGTTACAAAAAGATAAAACCTGTGGCCGGTCAAAATTTCACCTTCACTGCCGGATCCAGCGGCTCTGATATATTTTTCGTCACAGGCCCTCTTTAGGATATGCTCCGTGTATTCTTTTTCATCTTTTAGATATATTTCACTTTTACCGCGGGTTAGCTTGAAAAGCGGCGGTTGGGCAATATAAAGATAACCTTTTTCAATTACTTCGGGCATCTGCCTGTAGAAAAATGTAAGCAGCAAGGTCCTGATATGTGAGCCGTCAACGTCGGCATCTGTCATTATGATAATCTTGTGATACTTTATCCTGCTAATATCGTATTCCTCGCTGCCGATTCCCGTACCAAGGGCGGTAATCATGTTTTTTATCTCGTCGCTGCGAAGCAGCTTGTCAAACCTTGCTTTTTCCACGTTTAAAATTTTTCCTTTAAGAGGCAGAATCGCCTGGGTTTTCCTGTCTCTTCCCTGTTTTGCCGAGCCGCCGGCAGAATCGCCTTCCACAATAAAAAGCTCCCTTTTTGCCGGATCAGACTCCTGGCAGTCGGCAAGTTTTCCGGGAAGGGTTGAATCGAGCATGGATCCCTTGCTTCTTGCAAGGTCGCGGGCTCGCTTTGCCGCGTCCCGGGCCCGGGCTGCATCCACGGCCTTGCCAAGAACCTTTTTTGCAACCTGCGGGTTTTCTTCGAGAAACACGCTTAATTTCTCGTTTATCAGTGATTCAACAATACCTTTTACCTCGCTGTTTCCCAGCTTTGTCTTGGTCTGGCCCTCAAACTGCGGCGACATAATCCGCACGCTTATAATAGCGGTTAAGCCTTCGCGCACGTCATCTCCTGTTATTTTGGATTTCATTTTTTTCATGGCTTCCGAGGATGCTGCATACTGATTCAGCGTCCGGGTCAGACCGGTCTTAAACCCTATCAGGTGAAAGCCCCCTTCTGCCGTATTGATGTTGTTTGCAAAGGAGAAAAGTTTTTCATTGTATGAATCATTATACTGGATGGCTATTTCAACCTGGATATCATTTTTTTCTCCCTCTATCAGGATTGGTTTATGTACTGCGGTATGCCGCCTGTTAAGATATTCGACAAATTCTGCCAGACCCCCTTCGTAGCAGAATTCTTCTTTCTGGTCTGTGCGCTCGTCTTCCAGAATTATGCGCACGCCCTTATTTAAAAAAGCAAGCTCTCTTAAGCGCCGGTTTAAAGTATCATAGTCGAATTCATCTGTGGTCATTATGTCGGTATCCGGCTTGAAGCGTATCTTTGTACCGTGCTTGTCGGTCTCTCCAATTTCCTTAAGCTCGATTGTCTTCTCGCCCCTGGCATAGGTCTGGTAATATATTCTTCCCTCATTATAAACCCAGACCTCCAGTAAAGAAGACAGGGCGTTTACAACAGAAACCCCTACACCGTGAAGACCTCCGGATACCTTGTAGGAATTATGATCAAACTTGCCGCCCGCATGCAGTCTTGTAAGCACAACCTCAAGTGCCGGAATCTGTTCCTCGTGATGTATTCCCACAGGAATGCCCCGGCCGTTGTCCTCAACGCTTACGCTGTGGTCGGTATGTATGGTAACCCGGATTGTATCGCAATGGCCGGCCATGGCCTCGTCAATACTGTTGTCCACTATCTCGTAGACCAGGTGATGCAGGCCGGCGAAATCCACGTTTCCTATATACATCGAGGGGCGCCTTCGCACCGCCTCAAGGCCCTTTAATACGTTTATGCTGTGCTGATCGTAGATGTGATTTTTATTTTCCATTTTATTCCTATATCTTCATCGGCATTATTATGTTTAAATAGCTCAAATCGCCCTCGGCGCGGACAATACAGGGATTGTCCTCGTTTTTGATATTGAGCAGCACCTTGTCTGTATTGATGAAATTTACGGCCTCCGTGAAATACCTCGGATTAAACGCTATTTCCTGGGGTTCTCTGTCGTATTCGATTCGCATTGTTTCCTTTGACTCTCCAAGTGCGGCGTTTACGGTGCGCATTATTAGCTGATTGTCTTCAAAGTGAAAAACAACCCCCCGGTATTCCTCTGAGGTTAAAATTGACATCCGCTTGACCATCATTAAAAACAAATTCCTGTCAAACTCAATATCAAACTCCGGATCCGGGTAAAGAAGAGCACCGTAGGACGGAAAAGCACCGTTTAAAAGCTTTACTATAACGGTTTCATTTTCCTTTTTTACCACGAAATAATTATCCTTTATTCCTGCCTGGACCCGTCCTTCAGGATCAAGAAACCTGTTTACTTCGCTTAAACCCTTCTTGGGAATAATTTCCGTCTCGCCCTCCTTAAAACCAGACTCGGAATCAAACATATAATCAACCTTGGCTAGGCGCTTTATATCAGTTGAAACCATTCTTAGGATTTTCTCGGAGCCGTTATCAATCCTTTCCATATTAACCCCGATAAGATGAGCCCTTTTTTCATCGCCGGAAACCCCCACGACAACTGTTTTTTCAATCATTTTTTTCAGTTCGGCCGATTCCATGGTAAAAAATTCCAAATCTTCAATTCTCGGGGTTTCAGGAAATTCATCCGGATCCATGCCTACTATATGATACTCCACACTGTCTCCGGAAATCTCGACCCAGTTGTTCTCCAGCTCGGCCACCCTGACGGCCTCTGTCGGAAAATTTCTTACAATTTCGTAAAATTTTCTGGAATTTATAGCAACAGCACCGTCCGCTTCCACTTCAGCGGGGAAAAAACCTTCAAACCCGGTTTCAAGATCAGTAGCTGTTATACGGATACCGTCACCTCCGGTCTGTATAAGTACGTTTTCGGTAATGGCAAGACTGGTCTTTCTGCCGGTTATGCCCTGGAGCCGGGATAATGCTTCAGATATATCACTTTTTTTAATTGTGATTTGCATACGTACTTCCTTATTTATTAAAGGATGAATAAATAATTAAATATATGGATTGTTTATAATTAAAAGAACCATATAACATATTTGATTTAAAATATAAATAATATAAAGGAGACCTCAACAGATATTGTAATAAAAGGTTTATAATTGGCCGGTTTTAAGGATACAAGAAATAATTGTTGAAAACCGTAAAGTTGTAGACAATTTATTGAGGTGAAAATGTTATGAAAGTTCCGGTATCTTGCTATTGAAATTTGATCATGATATAAAAATTATTTTATGAAATAAATAAACGATTATTTTTCCGGACAATTGGCCGGAAAAAGGGGGATATGTTTTAAATGCGACGCGTAGGTCGGTTTTTATTGGTTTTTTTTAAATGGGGATCCCTGTTCGTGCTTGCCTTGTCGATAGCCGGGGTTTTGGCATTTGCCGGGCTTTATTATTATTTTAGCAGGGATCTTCCCCGGATAACCACTCTTGAGGATTACGAACCTCCTGTTATTACAACATTCTATTCAGACGATAACACCGCGATAGCCGAGTTTTATAAAGAACAAAGAATAGTGGTTCCGTTGTCCGAAATGCCGGAACACCTAATTAACGCCTTTGTTGCCACAGAGGACGCGCGATTCTACGAGCATGAAGGTATTGATTTTTACAGTATTTTCCGGGCATTTTTAAAAAACCTTGAAGCCGGCACAATAGTCCAGGGAGGAAGCACCATCACCCAGCAGGTAGCAAAATCCTTTTTTCTGACCCCGCAGAGAAGCTACAGGAGAAAAATCCGGGAAGCTATTTTAGCCTACCGCATTGACAAGCATTTCAGCAAGCAGGAAATTTTATACCTTTATTTAAATCAGATTTACCTTGGCAACGGGGCTTATGGAGTCGAAGCCGCGGCCAGGAACTATTTTGCAAAATCCGCCGGGGAGTTAAGTCTTGCAGAATCCGCAATACTTGCAGGTATGCCTAAGGCCCCCAGTTATTATTCGCCCCACAGACACTTTGAAAGAGCAAAACAAAGGCAGATTTATGTTTTAAACAGAATGGTCACCGAAGGCTTTATAACAAATGCACAAGCTTCCGAAGCAATGGATCAGGAGCTTGAAATTAAAAATCGCGGAAATCTTTTCATGGAGACCGTTCCTTATTTTTCTGCACACGTGCGCAATCTTGTAAAAAAACATTTTGGAGAAGAAGCCTTATATACCGGCGGATTGAAGGTGTATACCACGGTAAACATTGACATGCAGGAAGCAGCCAGCAAGGCGGTGCAAAAAGGATTGCGGGAACTTGATAAACGCCAGGGCTACCGGGGCCCGGTAAAGCATCTTGACAGAAGTGAAATAGAACCTTTCAGCCAGAAGTTACATGAGGAACTAAAAGAAAACGGCCTTGAGCAGGGCATGATAATTCGCGGCGTTGTGGTGGCAGTTGATGATAAAAACGGTCTTGTCACGGTAAAAATGGGAAAGGCAACCGGTGTTATCCCGGTAAAAAACATGAGCTGGGCCCGAAAGCCCAACCCCAAGGTCCCTTATGGCAGGGTAAAGGTGACGAAACCAGGCAACGTGCTTAAAACCGGAGATGTCGTGCTGGTAAAACTCGAGGGCAGGGATGAAGAAAAACAGCAGTGGAAGCTTTCCCTGGAACAGGAGCCCGAGGTGCAGGCCGCACTGATAAATATGGAGGTGGACACAGGGCATGTAAAAAGCCTGATAGGCGGCCGGGATTTTGAGAAAAGCAAATTTAACAGGGCAGTACAGTCAAGAAGACAGCCGGGATCCGCTTTTAAGCCGATAATTTATGCCGCCGCCCTGGACAAGGGATATACGCCGGCGACAACCATTGCAGATACGCCTATCGTGTTTGAGGACACGGACAATGATTTTGTATGGAAGCCGGGCAATTACGACAGAACCTTTCACGGATTCACCCTTTTTCGCGACGGCCTGATTCATTCCAGAAACATAGTCACTGTAAAGATTTTAAGAGATATAGGAATAGATTACGTGGTTGATTATGCCCGCAGGCTGGGCATTGAATCACACATGGACCGCAATCTTTCCCTGGCCCTTGGCTCCTCGGGGGTCTCCCTGCTTGAACTGTCTAAGGCTTACGGGGTTTTTGCAAACCAGGGCAAAAAAATGAAACCTGTTTTTATACGAAGAATAGAGGACAGAAACGGAGAAAGTCTCTATATTGCCGAGCCTGAAAAAGAACAGGAAAGGGCTATAGAAAAAAGCACAGCCTATATTGTAACCCATCTTCTCCAGGAGGTGGTCCGGGAGGGAACAGGCTGGCGGGTAAAGGCCCTTGGCCGCCCGGTTGCCGGCAAGACCGGTACCACCAACAATCTTTATGACGCATGGTTTATGGGCTATACTCCGGATTACGTGACAGGCGTGTGGGTGGGCCATGACCAGGAGCGCTCCCTGGGAAGCAATGAAACAGGATCCAGGGCTGCAAGTCCGATATGGCGCTACTACATGGGTAGTATATTAAAAGGAAAACCCGAGAAAGATTTCGAAGTGCCCAGCGACGTGGTTTTTGCAAAAATTGATGCAGAAACAGGGCTGCGGCCGGCAGAGTCCTCTGACAAGGTTATTTACGAATGTTTCAAGGAGGGTACCGTACCTGAAAAACAAACACGCTCCGAAGATGACATGACTGAAAGAGAAGAGTTTTTTAAAAAAGGTATTCAGTAAAACGCTTTTCAGCCGCCAACCGACTCAACAACTGATTTGTAAAATCCGAGCACGTCTTCATTAAAACGTTGCGGTTGATCCAGATATGCTGCATGCCCGGCATTTTCGTAAACAATAAACCCGGTGCCAAGCAGGCGGGCAAGGCGCCTGATTTCTTCGCGGTGCACCACATTGTCTTCTCTGCCGCATATGATCGAGACCCGGGCTGAAACCCGCGGATAGCGTGACACAAGGTCTCTTTGCAGGCTCATTACCGGAGAAACAACAATTATTCCCCGGGCAGGATTTTCCGTGCAATACTTCAAAGCCATGTATCCCCCCAGGCTGGCCCCTATAATAAAGGCATCCGGCGGACAGGCAGCGGCGAGAATGCCGATGTTACGAGCCGGGTCTGCTGAACGCGGAAAACTTTCGCTTCTGTGTCCGTAAGGCATATCAACGGCTTTAAAAGGGATACCTTTTTTTTCAAGCAATCTTAGCAGGCCTATGTCGTTCCACACGTCGCTGGTGTACATGTATCCGTGCAGGAGCACAATACAGGGCCCTCTTCCGTGATTAGAGATTATTCTGCATTCAAATCCGTTGATATTTAACGCTTCATCTTTCACCGGTTACTTTGCCATCTCAAAAGTGACTTTCTACGAGACTGTCAGACCTTCTTGATAATTCCTGCTTGGCAGATGCAATTTTATATATTGAATCTGTGAAAAAACAATCAAAAATGTGTTATATTTTTTATACGTCAGCTTTATTTTTTTACCGGCAATTATTTAGGAGGGTGTTGTTGAACCGGAATAGGCCCGCATTATCGAAGATTTATTTTGACCGGCGGGATCATAACCTGCTTTATATGGTAAATGACGTGGTCTCGGGAGGCAGGAGCAGGTTTCAGACCCAGCGGCAATTCTATCACCATTTTCATCCCAGGGGAATAAAGGAAATGGCCGAGTCAAGGGGTTTGCGCATCGCCTATGCGGTGGTCCACTTGATTGAGTCCCTGGAGTTCGGCCAGATGCAACAGAGGTTAAACGCCCTTCGCGCGCTTCGCGACGAAGTTATGTGCAGCACCAGCCAGGAGCTTCGCATGAATACGGCCCGTGTGCTAATTGAACTAATGAAGGACCTGGTAAGGGCCTACGGAGACTATCAACGCCAGCTTGAGTTCGCCCACAGCTTTCGTTTGGCGGCATCTGGAAAACCCCGTATAGTCAGGCATTTTTTAAAGGGCTACAGGCTTCTTGAAATGCCGGAGGAATGGAATCAGCTTGCTTTTGACGACCATGTGCACGATGCTTTTACAAAGGGCCGCAAATCGCCTACGCATTTGATAATGGACGCCTGGATTAAGGGTATAAGGAGACTGCGGGTAATTCACTACAATTATATACGCCCGGAAACCGCCAGGGAGCTGATGGAAGCGGCCGGCATAATGGGCATTATGCTTAGAATAGGAATCGAGTATTCCGCGGTGTTTTATGACAGATTCGCCCAGCTAATATGGGTGCCCCGGGGTTTTGCAGATGCCGGTGATTTTCTGCGGTTTCTGCAAAGAGAGGATGTAAGATCGCTGATGGATGAGGGCCGAAAGGTCTCAGAATATCAGAGCAAGTATGTATTGCGCATCCTGGATGAGTTTAATAAGAGGCATCGCCATACCCTTAACAGCGAGTTCGGAGTGCAGATGCAGCCGATAGACAGGCAGTCATTTTTGGATTTTGTCGGCTACGGCCAGGCCTCCCTGCTGCACCTTGCAAAATACATACACAGTAGCCTTTTGCCCCTTATGCAGGAGAAAATGTCCGAACTTAGGGCTGAATATAAATCCGCGGATTATGACAGGCGAAAAGAGACGGAGAAATTGGTCGACCGCATGAACCGGATGGACGCCGATGACATTCACCACAGGTTTCTTACTCCGGCCCGAAACCCCGAGGTTTTCGACGTGAGCCGCCCCGGAGAACCGGAGAAACTTCCGGATTTGATGCGCCTTACACCATGCAGTCTTGTGGACCGGCTATCCGAACTGCATTCCTCATACAGGCTAACGCTCAACCTCAGCAACATGAAGGCTAAAGACGTGGTTGAACTTCTCTATGACTGCGGGGGGAGGGTCACGCGCCTTGAGATTTTCAACCTCAAGGATTACGCGGACTGCAAAGTTGAACACATACCCGAGATCGCCGCGCTGCAGGAGTGCATCAACAGCGCCAACGTAATACAGCTAAAGCGCATGCTCCAGAAGATGATAGACCGCCTGAGGCGATCGGACGACCCCGCCGTCAAGGTGCGTATCCAGAAGCTGAACTGGATACTTGCCGACATGGAGACATTTCTGGGGATGTACCGGGTCAGAGCCTTAAAGGCCAGGATAGGCAGCGATTCTACAGGGTATTCCCAGCGACTGCCCGGCATGGGTCTGGCGGTGAGTGAAAGCCTGCCCGGCCGCTCCCGGCGCAGAATCTGGAGAGATGAAACCGGTGCCTTCATGGTTATTCCCTTTTACGTGGCAACCTTTCTGAGGGTGGTTTATGAGCCGATGGAGATCGCGGCAGGAAGCATGGCCGGGATCGGGGCAAAGTTGAGAACGGTCCCGGGCTTAGAGCGGCTTGGAAGAAAAAAAAGGAAGGAATGGTATGCCAGGGAAGAGGCCGCGCGCATGGCAGAGCCGGGCAACATAGTAACCCTGAGTGGCTTTCGCACGGAGGCCGTCAACGGCCTCACCCTTGAGACCACACCCGGCGGCAGACAAGGCCGCGGCGGGTATTCGTTTCATTACCTGCGGACCCCGGTCAAAAATTTTCTCAAGGTGCTTACCGGTTTTGTGCCGGCTTTTCTCACCTTTTATCTGACAAGCGACTGGTGGGTGCTCATATATTTCGGAGCCGTTATATGGTTCGCAATAACAGGCCTGCGAAACATACTCCAGGCGGTTATGGCCGGAGGAGGGCTGCGGCGCTCGCCGCTTCTTCAATGGAACGACTATGTAAGCTGGGACAGGCTTACAGATTCGCTTATGTATACCGGCTTTTCCGTGCCCCTTCTCGATTTTTTCGTCAAAAACCTTGCCATGCATAAGGGTCTCGGGATTACTGCAGCAACAAATCCCGTGCTTCTTTATGCGGTAATGGCAATTGTAAACGGGATTTATCTAACAGGGCACAATCTTTTCCGGGGTTTGCCCAGGGAGGCGGCTTTTGCCAATTTTTTCAGAACCGTGCTCTCAATCCCTGTTGCCTTCGGGTTAAACGAATTGCTCGGAGGCATCCTTGCGTTTTCGGCGGTGGCAAATGTTGATGCCTTGCTGCAGAGCTGGGCGGCCGTGATTTCAAAGACAGCGTCTGACTGCGTAGCCGGTGTTATCGAGGGAACCGTGGACAGGGCAAGAAACATCAGGGAAAGGATAAACGATTACCGCCAGAAGCTGCGGCAGTTTCTCGATGTATACACCAGGGTAGAAATGCTGTTTCCGGAATCCGATGTTCTGGATCTGCTAAGGAGCCCGGAGCAGTGGTATCATTCAGAGGATGAAGAGACCCGGGAGCTTATCTGCATATTAATTATAAACGCCCTGGATCTGCTTTATTTCTGGATGTATCAACCCCGCTCCCATACGGCTTTTAAAAATTTTCTGCGTGATATCTCGGAAGACGAAAGAAGCGTTCTTATAAAGGCTCAGGGCATCCTTGCAATGGAGCGCGAAATCAGCCAGCTTTTCATCGACGGCATAGTCGGCCGCAACTTTTCAAAACCTCTTGCTTTTTATTTAAACAGATATGAACAGTACCTGAAAACGGTTGAAAAACTAGCCGCTTAAACATGTCGGTGCGGCCTATTATACGTCCCGGCAAACGCCAAAATCTGTTTTATGAATTTTTCAAGCATATCGGCATCATGAAGGTTTTCTTCCTCTTCTGCAGGGAGCCGGCTGAAATGCCTGGTAAAAGCCAGGGCAAAAAGTCCTGCGCCCTGGCCGCGGACCTTTTCCGGGTTGTTTTTATCATGGATTTTTATTCCGCGCATGCCGCATGAGGGGGAGCCGGATTTAAAAACAAATCCGCACAAGTCTTCTTTTTCAAGTTCGCTTATCCTGCGTGAGATCCAGGTTTGCATCTGTCCGGTTACCACTTTTCCGGAGTTCACTGTAACAAGTTCAGGACTTTCCGGGTTGCCGGCAAGGTGCATTGCCTCGCGGGGCACGCAAAGCCCGAATTCCACCTCCGGGCACACAGGCACCCACTGCACGAGCCCCTTAGTTTTATCCAGCAGAAACCGGTCCAGCTTGTGGCCGCCGTTATAGCGCACAGGCTCTCCGAGAAGACACCTGCTGATGCCCACGATCACCGGAAGATCTCTATATTCTTTCATAAGGCGTTCTTTTATTTCATGCATTCCGCTTCCGCATGTGTTACCTACACCGGCAATAAATGGCATTGTATTATCTTCGGATTATCTGCATAATTTAAATTATGATGGCACCGAAAAAAGTCCAATATCTGCGTTACGCGCAATTTCTCAGAATTTCACGTACGGCTAAGTACGCTGCATTCTTCGAAATTGCGCAGGCCTTGATCTTGAACTTTTTTCGGCGCCATCTAAAATCAGACTTTTTACGAGTGCATCAAATTATAATGCAATTTACCTTTGATACGATCAAGGCGGAAAACTGACTTATGGCTGATATAAGGGAACTGCTCCGGCTGTTAAAAGAACTTGAACAAGATCTTGCCCACTGTACAAGATGCGGAATGTGCCAGTCGGTTTGCCCTTTGTACAGGGAGACCGGCCGGGAAACGGATGTGGCCAGGGGTAAGATAGTGCTTGTGGAAAACCTGGAAAAGGAAATCCTTGACGATCCGGCAGCTGTAAAGCAGCGCCTGGACAGATGTCTGTTGTGTGGTTCCTGTTCGGCCGCCTGTCCGGCCGGAGTTCCGATCATGGACATTTTCCTTAAAACAAGGGTTATCATTACCGGATACTTGGGCTTGTCATATGCAAAAAAAGCGATTTTCAGGGGGCTTCTCTCCAATCCGGAAAGGTTTGACAGACTTATTGGTTGGATGGCAAGGCTCCAGGCCCTGTTTGCCGGAAAAGCCAGCCGCAATTTGGGCACCTCATGTGCAGGGATAATAATGTCGCCGCTGATAGGAGACAGGCATTTTGTGCCCCCCGGGAAAAGGCCCTGGCACAGGGATGCCTCCCGGTCATTTTCAGAGCCGCGGGCCAGCCGGGGCACCAGGGTAATATTCTATCCGGGCTGCCTGGTTGACAAAAATTTTCCCGGTGTTGGAGATGCGGCTGTTAAGGTTCTTGATTTTCACGGGGCGGACGTCTTCGTACCCTCTGCTGTGCCGTGCTGCGGGATTCCGGCGCTTGCCGCAGGGGACGCGGCCACGTTTGAGTCTCTTGTAAGGCAGAACGTCAATATCTTTGAGCCCCTGGATTATGACTTTATTGTCACACCCTGCGCCACCTGCACTTTCACCCTGCGAAAGGTGTGGCCCGCCATGAGCCGGCAGCTTGGAGAAGATATAAGACAAAAGGCGATTAGTGTTTCTGAAAAAACACTGGATATCAATGAGTTTCTGGCAGACATCATCGGGGTCCGCCCCGGCCGGGGCCGGGCATCGAAGATGAAAACTGTAACCTGGCATGATCCCTGCCATCTTAAAAAGTCCCTGGGTATTGAAAAACAGCCCAGAACCGTCCTGGCAGCAGGCGAAAATGCGCGCCTGGTGGAAATGAGAGAATCTGATAGCTGCTGCGGCATGGGCGGGAGCTTTAACCTGGAGCACTACGAAGTGTCGAAAAATATCGGTCAAAGAAAGCTTGATTCCATAATCGAAACCGGTGCGGAAGTCGTTGCAACCGGTTGTCCGGCCTGCATGCTGCAGATAGCAGACCTGGTTTCCCGCAGCGGCCACAGCATTAATGTTAAACACTCGATACAGATATATGCGGAAGCCCTTCACGGTATTGATACCGTGCCTGCAAAGAATTAAAGCGACTCCTGCAGTTTTTGCGGGGAGGAAGTCCAGGGTCGGGGGCGGTTTTTTCGCTCCTGAGCGTTTTCGGGATTCATCAAAAGCCTTCGCTAAAATTTCAAAAACTCGGCCTATCGGCCTCAAACAGTTTGAAATTTTTACGCTCCGGCATTTGCTGAAATTTTCCCGAAAACGCTCAATGTCGCTTCAAAAACCGCCCCCGACCTTGGACTTCCTTGCAAGCGCCTGCAAAAAAATCAACCCGGCTCCCGCACATTCCAGTCCGGTGGCCCTGCGGTTTAGTTTATTCACTTCTGATCATCTTCGGCAGAAATTTACTCCGAAGATAATCAATGCAGATACACAAACCAGCACGCATGCCCTCTTACCTAATTCCTTGCAAGCTTAAGGATTTTATTTTCAGGCTCCTTGTAATACTTTGGCATTAAAATTTAAGCTTTTGTTTTTCCACTATTGGGTAATCTTCGATGCCGAAGGCGATGTCCATGAGGACAAGGCGGGGCGGTCTTTGAGGGAGCATTGCATGAGGGCCTGTAAAGCAGATGCCAGGCCCGAATGCAGCGAACGAAAAGACTGCCCCCGCCGCGTCCTGCATCCCTGAGACCTGACTGCAATTTTTGCGGCAAGGAAGTCCTGCTGTCGGGTCAGTTTTTACGCTCCGGGTATAAGGGGCGGTAAAGCATAAGCTTTGACAAATCTTTACCCGTGCGATAATTTAAATTAACCAAAGTGAACGGTCTTATAAAAAAAGAGATAAAAAAGGCAGCTTGCAATATGGCACAAAACGAAAAGCAGGGCGGCA
>JAIPDS010000046.1 GCA_021737565.1 Desulfobacteraceae bacterium
CCCACCTCCAGGCAAATCCTGGATAATCTACTTGGCTCATTTGCACCTCCTTTTTGCCAAGTAGTTTTACCCAAAATTTGCAAAAGCGGACAAATCATTTGCTATGAATTGCGGTCATATCATTTGCTATCAACAGAAATTGAAGCAGGACAAATCCGGTTGCCGCACCACCTGTAAAACACGAAGGCAAAATCTTTACAACACCGAAGAACGGATAAAAAAGCCATGAAAGTAAACAGCCTTTACAGGGAAGCTCACCTGGTTGTCGCAGCGCTGCGAATCATAGAATACCGCAACCAAAGTCCGCCGTGCCTTGAAGATGTTGCGCAAATGCTTTCTGTTTCAGCAGAGGAGGTCTTACGGGTGTGCCGGAAGCTAAAATCGATGGGCATTATAGAAACTGTTGAAAAATCCGGAGAAACCAGGCTTTTTATAACCGATCATCTCCGCATCGAAGACATAGAGGACCGCCCTGAACAAAGTTCGATCTCAGAAGAGCTTGAAAAATTCCACAGACAAAAGCAAAGCGAACGCAAAACCATAGACGAACTAAAGGCCGGCCAGGAGCAAAAGAGAAAAAAGGTCCAGGAAGAAATAGAACGGAAACTCAAGGACCGGATGTCAAAAAAAGGGGATGACACATAGACTCCGCGTCCGGGACGGCCTTATTCCATGCATTCGGCCACCTCGGAGAGAAACCTGCTGGCGGTGCTAAACTGGCCCTTTCTATAGTTTGCCGTGGTGAGAAACAGAAATTTTTCCGCCCTGGTCATGGCAACATACAACAACCGCCGCTCCTCCTGGAGCTCGGCCTCTGAATCCCTTGATTTCCAGTGCGGCAGCAGGTTTTCATCACAGCCCACCACAAACACCGCATGAAACTCCAGGCCCTTGCTTGCATGAATGGTGGCCAGGTTGACCCCGTTCTCCCGGGATTCCTCTTCCTCTTTATCCTCTCTTATAAGGGCCGCCTCCTCCAGGTAGTCAAAAAGGGCTTCATATCCGGAGGCCGCATAGATAAGCTGATCTATATTTTCCATCCGGGAAGTGTATTCATCCCTGGTTTTTGACTGCTGCTCCAGATACTGATCATATCCGGTTCTGGCAATAACCTCCCGTATGGCAGCATCAGGGGCCATGGACTCAATGTCCTTTAAGAGCCGGATAAGTTCCGAGAGTTCCCTGTGAATTTTTGAGGAAAGCATCTTTTCTGAAACCGCGCGCTCTGCCGCATCAAAAAGCCCGGCACCTGGGTTGCGGAAGGCATTGAGCTTCTCGATCATCTTCGGGCCGATGCCGCGCCTGGGAGTATTTATCACACGCTCAAATGCCGCGTCATCCTTTCTGAAAACAGCGGCGGTGAGATAGCAGTTAATGTCGAGAATTTCCCTGCGCTCGAAAAAGCCCCTGTCACCGAGCATCTGGTAAGGGATCCTGCTGTAGCGCAGTACCTGTTCAAAGGGAAGGGAGCAAAATTTTGTACGATACAGAATCGCCATTTTTTCATAGGCAATCCCCGACCTGCGCAATGCGCCGATTTTGTCAGCCACCCATTCCGCTTCCTCCTCGTCGCTGAAAAAATCGTGGATCTCCACGGCCCCTCCGGTGTACATGGAAAAACACGACTTGTCCATACGATCCGGGTTGTATTTAATCAGCCGGTTTGCAGTCTTGACTATTTCGTCGGCAGACCTGTAATTTCGCTCCAGGCGGAAAATGGTTGCATTGCTGTAGGTATGCCTGAAGCCCAGAAAGTTCTCCACATTGCTTCCCCTGAACCCGTAGATGGCCTGCCAGTCATCGCCCACGCAGAAAAGGTTGCCGTTTCCCAAAAGAAGTCTTGTCAGTTCGGCCTGCAGATTGTTGGTATCCTGATACTCGTCGACCAGGATATAGGAGAAATAAGCCCTGTAATCCTCGCGCACAGCCTTGTGATCCCGCAGCAGATCACGGGTCTTAAGCAATATATTGTCAAAATCCACCGCGTTTTTCTCAAACAACTCCTCTTCATAGGCTTCGTATATATCCTTTAGCCTGAAGGGGCCCAGGCGCGGGCGGGAATTAAAATAATCATAGGGGTCTCCTGAATTCTTGGCTCCCGAAATGGCCGCCCGCAGGGGGTAAAAATTTTTCCGGTCCATGTCAAACCGGATCATTATATCCTTTATTAGCTTCTGCTGCTGATAATCCGAATAAATCTGAAGAGGCGGCTCATATCCCAGAAGCCGGCAGTGTTCCTTTAATATCCTGAAGCATGCCGAATGATAGGTCCTCACCCAGGGAAACCTGCCGATGGAAAGACCGGTCAGCTCAACAAGCCTGCGTTTCATCTCGTCTGCGGCCTTGTTGGTAAAGGTAATGGCAAGTATACGCTCGGATGTATAGCCCAACTCTATTAAGCGGGCCACTTTGGCCGTCAGGGTGCGGGTTTTTCCCGAACCTGCGCCCGCCACAACAAGCGCCGGACCTATATGCTCCACTGCGGCCTTCTGCTGGTCTGAAAGCTCCATTTCCTTATAAGTCCTCCCGGTCCCCGGCGGTTATCCCCGGCCTGCCTGTTCTGATGCAGGTCAGGGCGTGGCTTTTTATTATATCGGATCTGTAAAGATTTCTTGCATCAAAGATCACAGGTTGCTTGAGCCCCGCGCGTATCCGGTTAAAATCAGGATTTCTGAACTGGTTCCAGTCGGTTAGCACTGCCAGGGCATCTGCCCTGTCAAGAATTTCGTACTGGTTCTCGGAAATTTCCACCAGTGGATTTTCCCCAAACTCTTTTCGCGCATTGTCTCCTGCCGCGGGATCAAAACCCCGTATCCGCATTCCCGCCTCGCTCAGTTCCGATATAATGTCCATTGACGCGGAATGCCGTATATCGTCGGTATTGGCCTTAAATGAAAGCCCCCAGACCGCAAGAACTTTTCCTGAAATCCCCCCGGACGGCTCGAAAAACTCCCTGATCTTGTTGGCTATGACCCGTCTCTGGCGGTTGTTTACCCCGTCTACGGCGTCTAAAAGTTCGGGGACATATCCGCGCCCTTGGGCTGTATGAATAAGCGCCTTTACATCCTTTGGAAAACATGAGCCGCCGTAGCCCACTCCGGGATAGATAAAATGATAGCCTATTCTGTGATCAGAGCCTATGCCTACCCGGACATCCCTTACATCGGCCCCGACTTTCTCGCAGATGTTTGCGATTTCGTTTATAAAGGATATCTTGGTGGCAAGCATGCAGTTTGCCGCGTACTTGGTCATTTCCGCGCTTCGCGGGTTCATCAGGATCAGCTTGTCCCTGCTTCTTGCATAAGGCTCGTAAAGGTTCTCCAGCAGGCGTGCAACCTCGGGATTGTCAGTGCCCATAATAATCCGGTCAGGCTTCATGAAATCGTTTACAGCATCTCCTTCTTTCAAAAATTCGGGGTTTGACACCACGTCAAAATCAAGGTCAAGGCCGCGGGCTGAAAGCTGTTCCCTTATAATCTCTCTGACCCGGTCTGCCGTGCCCACCGGCACGGTGGACTTGTTTACAACTATCTTGTAGTCCGTCATGATGCGGCCGACTTCTTCGGCAACCCTGTAGACCGCTGAAAGATCGCATGATCCGTCGTTTCGCGGCGGTGTTCCCACGCATGAAAACACCAGGGTCGAATCCGCCATCCCCTCTGAAATCGATGTTGTAAAAAACAGCCGCTTCTGATCAAGGTTGCGCTGAACAAGTTCCTCCAGGCCCGGCTCAAATATATGCACCTCGCCTTTTTTAAGACGCTCGATAACACTGTCATTTATATCCACGCAAAAGGCAGTGTTGCCTGTTTCTGCAAGGCATGCCGCTGTGACAAGCCCCACATAACCCGTACCCACTATGCATACCTTCATTTTACCGTCCCTGAAATTATATCGGGTTTACTTCACGGACCAGGCGCCAGCCAATGCCTGGCAATCTTTACCTGAAGAGAACAAAATTTCTATCACGTGGGAAAAAGGCTTGCAAGCAGTTTTCTGCGGGGCGGCGGCTCCTGCGGCAGAGCAGAAAGGGAAGAAAAGTAAACAGCCTGATATTCCACCAGGCTGTTTACCTTCAAGTCAAAACACAACTCCGAAAAAGCCATTCTATGGGCGGTTCTGATCCGTGTCATAGGGCCTGTAATAAGGCCTGCTTTGAGATTCTCTCAGTTGTTTCCGCTGATCCCCGGAAAGCATGTCATAGATCCTGTTGCGGTTTTTAACGGAGTTCTCCATCATTTCCGCCTGTTTTTTGCTCATGGCTTCCTGCAGCTCCCGAACTTTTGCCGGATCCGGTCTGTCTTCGGCCATTTCTTCTATAAGCTTGTCGCGTATATCCATGATATCAAGCATGGTTTCCATTTGCTCGCGCCGGGCCTGTCTTTGCAGGGAGAGTATTTCATCCTGCTGGTTTTCGGTCAGATCCAGCTGATATAAACAGCCCGCCATGAACGGACCCATCATGCCCATTGCCGGGCCCATTCCGTGTCCCATTCCCATGCCGAATCCCATCATGCCGGGGCCGCCCATCATTCCGTAGCCGCCACCCATCATGCCGTAGCCGGGGCCCATCATTCCATAACCGCCGCCCATCATGCCGGGGCCGTAGCCCCTCATTGCCGGGCCATAACCGCCCCAATCATCTTCCACCGGGCGATCCTGCTGCCACCCCATCATGTGCCCCCTTCTCTGGGCATTGACATTTAGCGCCGTGCCCAAAACAAGCAAGACCATAAATACAAACACTATACTTTTCGTCAAGATCGCGGATTTCATTTCACACCTCCGTGGTTCATTATTGTTTATTTAAAAGAGCCCCTGTTCCGACTGCGGCAAAATCCCGCTCATGCCCCTGTCTTGCAGGACATTGCCGGGAGCAGGCTCATGACAGGTCCTTTTTCTTCTGCTCAAACTCATCCCTGTCTATTTCCCCCCTGGCATATCTCTCTTTGAGGACTTCCATGGCTCTGCCCGACCACCCCTCTCGTGTATTGTTTCCTTCCCTGGACCGACCACCCTGCAGCACCCATCTGATCGCCATAATCAGGGCTGCAACAACCAAAATCAAAACGAGCAGGTTGAAAACCATGCCCATCCAACCCCAGCCGCCCATCATGTTTCCCCATGGGGAATGCATGTAGCCCGGTCCCGACCCTTGTCGGGATCCCCACTGGGCAAAAGACAGACCGGCGGTCAAAAGCACTGCCTGGAATCCGGTAATTAAAACCATAATTTTGTATATATATTTCATCCCTGTCATCCCCTTGTTTTAAGGCGCATTTTCTGCAGCCTGTTTAAGGCTGAAACCGTAAACCGGCAATCATAAGTAAAACATTACTGCCATTCGCCCCGCTGTCAAAAAAATCATAGCCCCTCACTCAGACGCTATTTGTGTTGAATTTGCATCATCGGCTAATCGGAGTAATAGTTACTTATGCTCGCTAAAAATAAACATCGGTCATCTGCTTTACGACAGGAGGCGCGGAATGCCGGATCACGGCAACAACAAGGAAAAACAAAACAATTCTTCCGGTCATCAGGGTCACACAGCTCATAATTCCCATGAAGGCCACGACAAGCACGCCGGACACAGCACGGAAATGTTTCGCAGGCGGTTCTGGGCATGCCTTGTGCTGACTGTTCCGGCACTGATCTGGGGCCCGATGCTCCAGGACTGGTTCGGATACCAGGCGCCTGTCTTTCCGGGTTCAGGCCTGATTCCCGCCTTTTTCGGGACCATTGTCTTCTTATACGGCGGACTGGTGTTTTTACGGGGAGCGGCGGGCGAACTGGCCGACCGGCTGCCTGGAATGATGACCCTGATCTCGCTTGCGATAATCGTGGCTTTTATTTACAGCTCGGCAGTGACGCTGGGTTTCGAGGGGCACACCCTGTGGTGGGAACTGGCAACCCTGGTAACGATAATGCTGCTCGGACACTGGATAGAGATGCGCTCCATTACACAGGCAAAGGGGGCGCTAAAAGAGCTGGCAAAACTACTGCCGGACACTGCGGAAAGACTGCTTGGAGAAGACCGTGTTGAGGAGGTTTCACTCGAAGAACTAAAGGAAGGCGATCTCGTTTTAGTCCGTCCGGGCGCAGGGATTCCGGCTGACGGAGTTATCAAAAGCGGTAAAAGCGATGTGAACGAAGCCATGATTACCGGCGAGTCAGCGCCGGCCGGAAAAAATCCCGGCGACAGGGTAATTGCAGGCACAGTCAACGGCGACGGCTCCCTTCGGGTGGAGGTGGTCGGCACAGGCGACAATACCGCCCTGGCGGGCATCATGCGCCTGGTGCAGGAGGCCCAGGAATCCCGTTCCCGTGCCCAGGCACTTGCCGACCGCGCTGCATTTTATCTTACGCTGGCAGCGATAGGCGCGGGCCTGTTGACTTTCATTGCTTGGCCGATATTTGGTGCAAGCCTTGATTTCGCTGTTACCCGGATGGTGACCGTGCTGGTGATAGCATGTCCGCATGCATTGGGCTTGGCAATCCCGCTAGTGACCGCAATTTCCACGACAATCGGGGCGAGAGCCGGACTCCTGGTGCGCGACAGGCGCGGGCTTGAGGAGGCAAGAAAACTTGAAATCATAGTATTTGACAAAACCGGCACCCTTACGCTGGGGCAGCATCGCGTGGTGGAAAGCGCGGCTGAAAAAGACATTGATCAGCATGAAGCCCTGCGCATGGCTGCTGCCGCGGAATACGACTCTGAACATCCGATCGCACGAGCGCTTATCGAAAGCGCCCGGGAAGCTGATATACATGTGCCTGCCGCCCAGAATTTTCAGGCTGTTTCCGGGCATGGTGTTGAAGCAACGGTTGAGGGCCGGAAACTGAAAGTCGGAGGCCCGGCCCTGCTGCGAAAATTTGAAATCGAGCCTTCAGAAGATATACGCAGGGCGGCGGATCGCTTCTCGGAAAGCGCCCATGCAGCGATCTATCTGGTCGAAAAAAACCGGGTGCTTGCGGTGTTTGCAATTGCGGATGCCATACGCCCCGAATCTTTGGAAGCCGTAAACCTCCTGCACGAAAAGGGGCTTGAAGTAGCCATGCTTACCGGGGATTCAAAGGCTGTCGCTGACCGTGTGGCAGAAAAACTCGGCATTGACACGGTTTTCGCAGAAGTGCTGCCCGAAGACAAGGCAGGAAAAATAAATGAACTGAGGCAGGGAGGCAGGCGCGTGGCCATGGTCGGCGACGGCGTCAATGACGCACCTGCACTGGCAACCGCGGATATAGGCATTGCTATTGGCGCGGGAACCGACGTGGCTG
Organism: Desulfobacteraceae bacterium; assembly: GCA_021737565.1. GTDB lineage: Bacteria > Desulfobacterota > Desulfobacteria > Desulfobacterales > Desulfosalsimonadaceae > Desulfosalsimonas. The sequence goes on from JAIPDS010000046.1 coordinate 7,279, forward strand.
TTGAGGCAGGCGACGTGATACTGGTGAGAAACGACCCGCGGGATGTGGCAAGGATCGTGACATTAAGCCGGGCCACCTACCGCAAGATGGTCCAGAACCTCTGGTGGGCGGCGGGTTACAACATTGTGGCGGTTCCTCTTGCCGCCGGCGTGCTTGCATGGGCCGGCATCCTGCTCGCACCCGCAGTGGGCGCGATCCTTATGTCTGCTTCCACTGTTATCGTGGCTGCCAACGCACAGCTTTTAAGGCGCCTTGAGCTTTAGTCCGCCTTGCGTGTTTACAGGCTAACCCGGCAGGTAATGGTTTTATTCCGCCAGATTTTCCAATTCCGCAATCCTGGAATTAACACCTGAAAGCGTCAAAGCAATAAGCCTGTTTTTATCTATAAAAATCTTTACTATCTGGTTGGCATCGCTGCCGTTTCCGTTGTCCGCAAAACCCTCTTCAATAAATCCGCAGATATATTTGACAACCTCCTGCCTATCAATATCAATAATTATCAGATCCCGGCCGTAGCCGATAAAAATGTGGTTTTCACCGGCTGCTGCAACAGGGGTTCTTCTTTTAAAAACAGACTTGAGCCGTATTATATTCCTGTTTTCCCTGTCTGGTATATCAAACAGGGAAACCGAAATTGTATCTTGGTCAAATCCCTTCAGTAAAACCTCATCCCGCCCCGGCAGTGAAACAACATTGTAACCGGAGTGTGCGTCAAACGTTATGGGCTCCCTTTTTTCCCGCATGTGATAAAAACGGAAAACATCCCTGCCGGTGGGGGAGGTATCGTCCACCACAAGATAGTTTTCCGTGGCAGTCGCAGGCTCCAGCTCGCGTCCCTGTTTTATTATATATCTTACAGGCACGAATTTGCCGCCAACGCATTCGTACTTATAAAGATCCCTTTTTTTTATCGTGTCGCGATCAAAAGTGCTGCAAAACATCTTGGGATTAAAAAAATACGGCGGCCCCGCGATCCGCACATCCATGAAGCTGTCTATGTGCAGCTTTTCCAGAACAGCCAAACTTTTTCTGTCAAGGACTGCAAAATTTATCCGGTCGCCATAGCCCTGCCTGTATCCGAGAGATACGTATATATAGCTGTCATCAATGGCAATATCGCGTATGTAATCCTGATACTCGGAATCATAAGGCACTATATCGGTTTGCCTTACCGGCGAAAGTGTTTTTCTGTCCAAAACAGCCGCGCAAACGGCTGAATCGATATGTGAGTGCCCTTTTCTTCTCCCCCGGCGCCCTATATATATTTTGTCTCCGTAAAACTTAAACAGTCCTGGAAACGCCCCGAAATCAACCTTCTGCTTAAGCGCATCCGGGCTCCCCAGGGCCAGTTTCCTTCCAAAAGGCGTCTGCAGGCTTTGTTCGCCGATGCTTTGCAGGCTGCAGTCACCGCGCATTATCTTTTCCTTAAGCCCGATAACTGTAAGATACGGGTCAATACCTTCGTGCCCAACATGCTTTTCCAGGAACCTGAAAACCGGCTTTGCCTGCTCATACTGATCATAGCTCTTACTCAGCCAGAGTCCGTATTGAAACAAAATATCAATGACATCTTCGGGAAGCTTATCCTCTTTTACCAGGCCCCTTGCAGGAGAAAGATCAAGGACATCGAGTGCTTTATACAGGTCCGCGCTTTGCTCCATAATACCGGATGCTTTTTCATAAGCCCGGCGGACCTCGTTTAAACGCCTTTGCCTGTCCCTTAAGCGCTCTGCGTCATACTCATATGTCTTGACTTCTGCTTTTTCCCCGGGTCTCCTTACAAAAGCAATAATTTTGCCATCAGCGGCAAAAAGCTCGGTGGCCTCCACCGGAAGAACGGAAAGAAGCTGTCCTGTATTCAAGTCAAAAACCCGGGTAGGACACTGTTTTCCCTGCTGATAGCGGGGAGCGGCAAAAACCAGCCCATTTCCGGCAGCCAGGGCGGGCCCATCACAAAAGGAAGGGATTACATTCTCCAGAATCAATGCCGGAAGAGAATAAATGAATATATCTCCGCAACTTGCAGACACAACCGCCTTATTGCCGCATATTCTTAGAGGGCCGCTTTCACAAAAGGCTCCTCTTTCCAATCCTGTTTTATGCAGCTTCTCCGAACGCGCGATTTCCTTAAAATCCCGGTCATAAACAGTGATATGCATTCCCGCTGCCACATAGTTGTCTTTCCATGAGCGGATTTCGTTAAAATCATCTATCTTTTTTGATTCAAGCATCCTAAGATCGGGCAGGCTGAAAAAAACCGCTTCGGTTTTGCTTTTGCGCGAACCGGAAATAACAACCATCCGACCGTCAGTGATCCCGCCCCATTTAACCGGGCTTTTATGCTTTACCTGCGCTATTTTATCCCCGGTTTTCCTGTCATAAAGGGCGAGCAAATCTCCGGACCCGCCCTGTTCCTCGCATACTGCAAGATATTTATCATTCCGGGCGACCCACCTTGCCCCTTTCACACCCGAGACAACCATTTGCCTTCTGCCGGAAACCGGATCCATTTCGAAAATATCAAAACCGCCGTGCTTGCTGTAGCCGGAAAAGAAAAGTCTGTTATCACGCCATTTGGGAGGATAGAGGCCCGGGACCCCGCCGGATCGCATTAACCGTACAAGCCCGGTCTCCGTGTCCGGGGATTTAGGGATAGGCTTTGATAAGGCTGAAAATCCGGCCGGGATAAAAAGCAAGGCAGCCAGAAAAACTATTGCAATACCGGATTTCATACAAATTTTAACCCTGCTTATAAACCTGCGTTATCAGGATGTTTTGTTCCTATGAATTCATTATAAACGGGGGAACCGGAATATCAACAGCTGCAGCAACCGCACGAAACAGTTCGGCCTCCTTAAGCTCCACCTTTCCATCGCAGAGCACAGACTGGCAGCAGGCGTCGAAAATAGCTTTCTTTACCCCGTAGGAAGCCGCAGAGAATCGTTTAAGGGCGGTATGCAGATCATCAAAAGAGACTTTTTCCGGCATTTCAATTTCTTTTCTTTTTACGGGCAGAATCGAGACAGCCGCCTCAAACGCCTTGCCTGCAGAGGCACTGTCTTTGTGACCGACCCGGGCCAGGGCAGCAATCAGCAGCAGGGCGTCTTTTTTCAGGGGCTCAATTCTTTTATAAAGCACCCTTGATCCGCCGCCGGCAAAAGCCTCTTGCAGACTGTGGATGACAACCTCCTGAAGACAGAATTCAAAAAGGGTTATCTTGCTGTCAGCCTTTACAAGCAGCCTGATCTGTTCTTTGAAAACCTCAAACTGCTCCGGCGACATCTGCCGAAGCACGGGAATCGCTATATCTGCAATCGGCAGCCTCAGTGCGGGGTCAAGGCCCTGCACGTGTTTTTCCACGATTTCAACCTGCCTTAAAAGTTTGCGGGAAGCCGGTTTTCGAAGAATTTCCTTCTGTTTTTCTTTTTCTTCCGGGTCCCTGTCAAGAAGAAGTGCGCAAACCAGCGCGCTTGCGCCGAGAATATCTTCGGTTTCTTTTCTTATCGATTCGGGCAGGGCTGCAAGAATGGCGGCACTGCGCCCGACATTTTCGGGCGTGATCCTGCCGACCATATCCGCCATAGCCACCGGTTCACCTGACACATCGCCTGCTTCCCTGAAAGGAGAAAGCCGGCTCTCTTCGCCCGAGGCAGCCCGGCCGGCCCCGGTGCCTGCAGTGTCAAAATCGCCTGTAAAACCCGGCTCGATCTTCCTGATCCTTTTGATAAGAGGCGGGTGTGTTGCAAAGAGTGAACTTACAGCCTTGCCGAAAAACATATGGGAGGCCTCGTCTGCTGCCGGGGATTTTATTTTTGAACCCGCGCCCAGCCCGCCGATTTTTTTGAGCGCATCCGCAATACCGGTGCTCCTGGTAAACTGCACCGCCGAGGCATCTGCAAGGTATTCACGCTGGCGGGAGACAGCACTCTGGATAAGCCTGCCCAGTAACACCCCCATGTATCCCACCACTATAAGAAAAAATGCTATAATATATATATGCGCAACCCCCCTGCCGCCCCTGCCTGCGCTGCGATATCTATAACGATGCGTGTGTCCGCGGAAAACCGACTTTCCGGTAGCGGCGATAGCCATTATCCCGCCCAGCATCCCCATCAGCCGGATATTTAAGCGCATATCACCGTTTAAGACATGGCTGAACTCATGGGCGATCACCCCCTGCAATTCCTCCCTGGTAAGCCTGCGACAGCAGCCCCTGGTAACTCCGATAACCGCGTCGTTTGGGGTAAATCCAGCGGCAAAAGCATTTATGCTCTCCTCGTTTTCCAAAAGATATACCAGTGGAACAGGCGTGCCAGAGGCTATGGCCATCTCCTCGACTACGTTTATCACCCTGCGCTCGTCAGGATCCCTGGTCGAGGGCTCTAAAAGCTTTCCCCCCAGGCTTTGCGCCACATAGCTTCCTCCCCCGGAGAGTGCCTTTATTTTAATAAGACTGCCTATACCGATGACTGCAATCGCAATACCGGCGATTATGAGAAACAGTTTCAGATTGTAAAAATCAAAAAAGACGGGGTTGAACAAAAACAGGGCAGCCATGACAGCGGCGTAAACCGCGAAAATCACAAAAACAACCGCAAGCAGGAAAAAGACCACCAGCAGAAAGGTCCTTGACCTGGCCCGGTCCTGTTGCGCAAAAAAGTCCATATCTCCCTCAGAAAGCCACCTGGGGCGCTGTTCTTTGTTCCGCTGTTTCGGTGGATTCAAGCAGCTCAGCCGGACCGAAATTAAAAATACCGGCAACAATGCTGTTTGGAAACTTCTCACGCGCTATGTTGTAACGGGTAACCGCGTCGTTAAAAGCCTGCCTGGCAAAAGCGATCCTGTTTTCAGTGGAGGTAAGTTCCTCCTGTAGGGCAAGCATATTCTGATTGGCCTTTAAATCAGGATAACTTTCAGCCAGGGCGAAAATGTGACCAAGGGCCCCGGTAAGCGCGCCTTCGGCCCCGGAAAGGGCCTGCATGGCGGAAGGATCACCCGGATCCTGCGCCGCCTTGTCGCTTGCATTCATAGCGCTGTTTCTGGCCCTGATAACCGCTTCTAAGGCTTCTCGCTCATGCTTCATATAGCCCTTTGCTGTTTCCACGAGATTGGGAATCAGGTCATAGCGCCGCTTCAACTGAACATCTATCTGGGAAAAAGCGTTTTTAAAACGGTTTCTCAGGGTCACCAGGTTATTGTAAAGACCTACAATAACAACTATCACCAAAACAATAATGCCCAGTAAAACAAGAGTGCTAACCATGTCTCCTCCGCGTTCTATGGGGTTACTTCAAAATCCGGAATCTTCCGGATCAACTGTTTTTCTGGACTATGGGGTTCTCTCTGTCTCCATCTGCCGGTAAAGCCGGTAAGCCATATAACCCAGGCAAAAAACACCCGCCGCAAGAATTCCCCAGAGCAACCACGTTTTCCAGTCTACCGGGGGTTGCCGCTTTTCAAGGGCCTTATCCCCGCCGAGTACAACCCGCTTTTCGACAGAGGCTTCTGTCGTGATTTTATTTTTCCCGGATTCTTTAATTTTCTCCAGCACGTCTCCCATCGTCGCTTCAGGCGGCCCCACGCCTGTACTGCCGAATGCCAGGGTAAAAGGGGCCTTTCCCCTTGCCAGAAACAAAAGCCGGTGAGCTATCCATCCTATCCGCAACTCCGGTGAGCTGCCCGGGGAGGCGGCCGTGCCGGAAGTTACCTCGATACGCCAATACCTATCGGTTACCGGGGAAATTGGCAACACGTGATTTGAAATATTTGTATCGTCAACAGATAATCTGTAAAAAATCCCCTGCCGGCGCAACTTCCATTCGGACCCGCTTTGCGGCCTGGATTTGATCAATGCCTTTATCAGGCTGTTTTTTTCCGGCAGGAAAATATTTACGCGATCAACCGGAAAAGCCCCTTTTGCGTCATACTCAAAGGCCTGTACATCCGCACCCGGAACAGGGTTTCCTTCCAGCCCGCGCCAACGGCGTTGAGGAGCAGACTGAATTTCAGGAAAAACCGCTTTTACCTTTGTCAGCCCGAGCCCCGGGGCATCTGCCGGAAAGTTTATGCGGAGGTAATTTAATGATGAATCAGTATTTTGTAGTGAAATCCGGTTCTTGTGCAAAGCGTGGCCTGAAAAATGCTGCTCCGCAAGCCCTGCACGGTCGGTTACAGGCTCCCATCGAGTGAGATCCCGGCTTCCTTCCACGGAAACACTGGTGACAAAATTTATACCGGCATTATTCCATTCAAGCTCCAGCTCCGCAGGCATGTAGTCGAGATGGCTCAAATCCAGCAAGACCAGGCGCGGCCTTTTTCCCGATAAGCGGCGACCCTTTCCCGTTTTTACGTCAATAATGGTGCCGTCATTGTCAGTATTAATCTGGAGCGAGACTTCTTCTCGTTCTGCCCTGCCCGGATCCTGCCCTTGTTCCGGCACGGGGAAAAAGGGAAGTAAAACCGGGGGCATAAGAGGCTTTGGCGTTGTCTCGGGCTGCCTTATAATGTGAGGCACCGGTTTACCGTCGGCATTAAAAACCCGCAGGTCCCCCAGATCCTCGCGGGTCGTGCCTTCATAAATCCCGGCCGGAAGTTCAAGGCTGAAAAACGGACCTTTGCCGTGAATCTCCAAAATCATGCCTTCGGCAAAATCCTGCGGGGTCACATCATTTGCCCGGGCCGTAACGCAAAAACAAAGCAGTATGCAGAAAACAAAAACACCATGTTTCATATTCCATCCTCTGCGGACTTTGGGGGAAGGGGTGAAAGATAGCCGATAACAAGCATCAGACTCCCTACCACTATAAAAGAAATAATCCTGGCCACGGTGCCGATCTCTGAGAGATCGACCAGGAAAAGCTTGGCCACCACGATGCCAAGCAGCGCTGCCCCCACAATCCAGGGCATCCGCTTTCCCCTGCTTGTAGCCGCCGCCATTAACACAAGCGATATGAGGGTCCAGACAATGGAAAGGGCTGACTGGAAATAAACGGAAGCAAAAAGCGCGGTCCCGGAAAATTCAACAAAAGCCCAGAAATGAACACTGCGGGCAATCACGGAATTTATCCACAAAAATGCCGCTGCAAGCATTACCCATGTCACGGCCCGGGAAGACAGTTGAACCGCCTCTGCAAACCTGCGCGTATCAGCCGAATTCCACCAGTGCATCAGCGTCAGCAAGACAAAAACCTGGGTAAATTCCACCGGATTTATCAGCGGGATATAGGCAAGCGGTGCGGGATCGGCCGGTCTGAAACAGGCGCTTATGACCCAGCCCAGCAAAAAAATACCCATAGGAAGCAGCCCTTCGCCGGTATATATGGATCTGAACCGGCCTGTCGGCCAGGGAACCCTGGAGCCGAACCGAAGGAGAAGAGAGATAAAAAGCGCGGGGATAAAGCCTGATACGGCAAATGGCCAGGCCCTTGTGCCTTTGACCAGCAGATCGACCACCCACCCTGCTTCCCGGGTTAGGATGAAAACCACAAAAATCAACATGAGCAAATGCAGAACCCCGAGGAGTTTCTCAGGCCATTTCTGATCAAGCCTGTATAACAGATGACACCCCAAAAACAGGGTTATGCCCCATGCCGCAACACCCCATCCTTCAAAGGGGTGAAGACTGTAACCCGCGTTTGTTGCCAGTGTAATAATCAAAACCATCGGGACTGCAGCCATGGCAGGATAACCTGTATCTTCCCACTGAAGCCGCTGATTAAGCCACCCGAACACCCAGCCGCTTGCCGCAATAAATACAACACACGCAAAAACCAACTCGGTATTGTTGAAGTAAAAATTTATTTCCCGGAACCCGCCGGCCAGCCACCACAACAGCGCCCATCCAAGCAAGGGCAGATGTATCCAGAGCTCAAAGCCCCTGAGACGGGAGCTGTAATGCTGATAACAGTAATTGGAGACAAACCCTGAAAGACTTAGCAAAAAAGCACTCATATACACGCTGTTTAAAACAGGCATCTTCAGGCCCGAGGCAACAGCTCCCCAGCCTGTTATAAATGCAATTCCAGCACCTATCTGGAGCAACAGTCCGGCTAATCGAGCCAATATCCTGTGCTGGCGGACACCTATCCATACAAGCCCAGCGCCCTCCAAGCACCACAGGGCGGTAACCCAGTTACTATCCAGTCCAAGGGGAATGGCTATGCTCGTAAATACAACACCCAGGGACAAAAATGACTCTGTAAGGGCCTTCATGCCCACGGCCCTCTTGCGCCACAGCACCGAGGCCAGAGTGATGTAGATGCCTCCCATGGCCAGGGCGCTTATGGCCATGGCGTATTCATATTCGTAAACAAGTGCGCCCTGGAGCCCGAATACAACCGCCGGCAGACCAAAGACCAGGGTCCCGTCAATATACCCCTTCAGATGTACAGGCTGCCGATGGGCAAACATAATGGAAATGGCAAGATAAAACAGAAAGAACAAAATAAGAAAAGGTTCCGTGGTATGAAAGAACTCCGGCCTGTAAAACCTGTATCCCCATGTCATGCCTATAACAAAGGTAAACATGAATCCGATCCAGTTTAATACCCGCCAGGATTTAAACCAGGCAATACCCAGGATGCCGGCATTGAGGAGGGCATAATAGGAAAAAAGAACTACATGACTGCCAGTGCCGGGGGATATAAGAACCGGGGCCAGAAATCCGCCAATTGCGCCAAAGGCAGCCATGGCAACAGAGTTCTGAAGCAGAGCAAGCAACACCGAAAGACCGACCATTGCTATCATCAGGGCAAAAGCAAGCCCCAGCGGAACCAGTCCGTAGATGCGGGATGAGGCAAAAATCGTAAGATACAGTATGCCGACGCCTCCGCCCTGGATAAGAAGGGAGTAGGTAAGATCCCTGCTTCTGAGGCGCCAGCCCAAAGCCAGCATTGCCAGGCCCGCAAAGGCAACAGCCGCCAGGCGCAATTCAATCGCCAGCAAGTCACGCTCTGCGGCATATTTCAAGAGAAACGCCACCCCGAAGAACAATACAATCAGTCCGACCCTGACCACCGGATTGCCCCGGGTCAACAACTGCCTTGCTTTTTCAATAACAGGGTCGAATGCATTTTCCCGCACATGTGCCGGGGCCGTGCCCGGGCGCTGTTCATGCTTTTGTGCAAGGCTCCCGGAAGCAACCACGGCTTCCGGCTGATCCGCGGGTTCGGTCTCCTGTCCGAATACTAATTCCGGCCCGAGTTCGAGCTCGGGTTCGACTTCGACCTCGGGCTCGGACTCCGGCTCGGCCTCGGGCCCGGGTGCTTTAGTTTCATGTTCCGGCCCGGCTTTAAGTTTTGCAACCTTCTGTTCAAGAACACCCACCCTGGCCGAAAGCACTTTGCACCAGCCCAGCAGCAATCCTATTGCAAATCCAGGCACCCAGCCAAGGCCGGGTAAAAAAACCGCACCCAGAACAGCGCCTATGATTCCTAAAACCAGAATTAGAAATATCATCTGCCCACCTATTTTCCGCCAAATGACCCGGTCTCTATAAAACGGCGCACAAGCTCTGCTGTTTCTTTTTTGTGATGGATTTCATTGTGATTGAACGAAACGATTATGAAATCATCCAGCCCCGGATAATAGATAGAATCGAGTTCCACCCTGCCGTCATTTTCATTTTCCAGCAACCCGCCCAGGGCAAGGTCCCCCTTGTTTCCGGCAATGGCACCGATCGGGATCTCACCGCTGTCGTAGAGTTTAAGCCTTGAGATATTTTCCGGCCTGAGCGAGTCAAGGGTGGCAAATGTCTCCACCAGCAGATCGGAAAATTCCCCTATCTTTTCGGCAAGCCTGCTTCCATTGTTTGGCGTGGCAATGAGCACGGCATGATCCACGCGGTACCGGTTAGGCGAATGCGACAGAAAATGCCTTATTATAATGCCGCCGGTGCTGTGACCCACCATTGCAATTGTTTCGTCTTCGGGCAAATCCTCAAGAACAGAGTCCACCTCCCTGGCAAAAACCTCTGCAGCTTCCTCCACCCGCTCAAAGGTCAGGGGCAGATTGACCCTTACGGTCCTGTATCCCGCCTCTTTAAGAAAACCGGCAAGACTGCGCATGTCTGCCGGGCCCTTGCCGTAACCATGCACAAGAATAACTGTCTTACTTTTCATTGTGTCTCCGTCATTTGCCTGCAGATATTGCGGCGGAGAACTGCAAGCAAGTAAAATAAAAACCACCAAAAAAGCCGGGAACAGTTTTCGCATCTTGTTTTATCCCCCCTCTGTTTACTTGTCCCCGGAAAACCTTTCGGATTCCTGCTTCTCGGCAAAGTTGGCAAGGGTAAAGCCGTATATTTGCCGCAACTCTTCGGTAAACCGCTCCACTGAGTAGTCCATGGCAAATTTCAGGGCATTTTCCGACATTTCTTTTCTCAGGCCGTCATCTTCTAGAATCCGCCTGATCCTTTTGCACCATTGATCCTGCTTTTCCGGCGTTTTAAACCCGTTGAAACCGTTTCTGACCACGTCATCAATGCCGCTGGAACGAACGGCCACCACGGGCAGTCCGGCTGCCATGGCCTCAAGGATGACCATGCCCTGGGTCTCTGACTTGGAGGCAAACAGAAAAATATCCCCCAGATGATACCATTTCGGCATATCTGCCGGTGCCACACTGCCGACCAGGATAAACTCTTTTTCAAGCCCGAGGCTTTCAATGCGCTGCTGCAGCCTGTCGCGCTCATGGCCTTCGCCGATCATCAGAAAACGAAATTTCACCTTTGTCTGCTTACGCAAATCATTGATAGCATCAATCATAAAATCAATATTTTTCTCGTTTGACAGGCGCGATACACTGACAAATACCCGCTCATCAACAATACCCAGCGATTCTTTCAACTCCCTTACCTCGTTATCGCTTACCTGCCTGAAACGCTTATATTCAATGCCCGTAGGCTGCACAAATGCCGGTGTTGTCACCCCGATAATCCGCAAATACTCCTGGGTTGAGTAGGTGGGCAGTATAATACTGTCACACTTGTTGGCAAAACGCTTTACCATTGCATGGGAAATAAGATTACGGAACAGAACGCCCGGCAAAGGCACGAAATGTGAGTATTCTTCAAGCCTGGTATGATATGTGTAGACAGCCGGCACCTTTAGCCGGCGTGCCACGAACAATCCCAGGGAGCCCATCCAGAAGGGATGATGAAGATGAATAATATCTGGTTTAAACTTTTTGACCTTCCTGTATATCCTGGGAAGGAAAATGTTTGTTATGCGAAACTCCCCTTTTTTCCCCATTGAGAGCACGGATGGAACTCTTAGGACATGTTCTTCCTGTTCTGTCTGCTCACGATAATTCGGCGCCACAACCAGAACCTGGTCCCCGCAGCCGCAAAGCCCGGTGCGCAGCCTTTCAATGGAAAGCGGCACCCCGCCTATAAAAGGCAGATAATTGTTGGTAAACATTGCCACCCGCAAAGGCTTGTCCAACCAAGGCCCGGGGTCAATATCATAGTTCGGATAATAGTCTTTTTCCACAAAAACAGAATTGTAAAGCTTAATGGTTATCAGAAGCAGCACGCTTATCAGCAGTATAAAGTTTAAATAGCCCACATAGAACAGTGAATGGATAAACAGCCACAGGCTTTCAATCTGCTTTAATATCGGATGCTGGCCAACTTCAAGACGCTTGAGCAACAGGCTTGCCTTGCCGTGTTTACCGACATCGACCCTTACAAAATGGTAAAAGCTGGTTTCATTGTTAAGCACCAAACCACCCGCCCCCCCGGTGGTAATAAAATGTGTATTGCCGAGCATCTGCTCGGAGTACACCGGAAGATTGGCTGAAAACACCATGTCTATTTCATACTTTTCAACCGTGGAAAGCAGGGCGTCGCGAAATTCCGGGGGCCGGAGATAATCTTCCTGTTCTTTGAACGGAACATCCTGATCGGTATGAAGCGGAGGATGACAGATAAAAAGAAAACAACTCGCGGAATTGTCCCGGCTCAAAAGATCATTTAACCAGCGTATCTGCCACTGCCAGGAAGTTTTACCGGTGCTGTCAAGAAAAATCAGCCGGCTTTCGCCCGCCCTGAAACTGAAAAAATAAGGACCAAAATGCTCATAAAAACGGAAGCTGCCAAAACCTTCGTTTTCATTGTCACCAAAGGTGAGCAGGTAAGGGATATCCAGTTTGCTTAAAGTCCCTCTGACAGCCCGGTATTTGTCTTCACCGCCGCCGCTTACAGCATTTCCGGCCGAAACCACTAAATCAAGCCCGGCCTTATTAAGTACCGGCACAATACGCCGCTCAAAAATTCCTATGGAATTGTTAATATTGCCGACAACAGCAAAACTGAAACCTTCTTTATTCTCAAGCTTTTTGCTTATCTGCTGAACCTGCTCGTGATGCAGGACTTCAAATTCAGCGGCAAACAGGTTAAGATAAATCTTATAGCCGATCAGAAGGCAAAGAATTATAAGGTTAATATAAAACAGCAGTTTCAGGGGCTTTTTGCGCCTCATCGCGGGTCCTTATGCTTAATCAAGGTGGCATATTACCACTGCAGGGAATTAAAGGCAGCTTGTTTATCCTATATCAAAATGGATGTCAAAATCCATGTTAAAATTTGCAAATCACTGCATGCCGTGATAGGCAATAGCTGTTTTCCCGAAAAACAGAGACTCTAAACAGGTATATAATGCTTGCCGAGATCTTTAAGAATCATTTGGATTTTGTTTTTTTTATATATGGCGGAGCCTTTTTCTTTGCCGGCCTGGCAATTCTTATCCAGTCCCACACAGAAAGCGAAATAAAACTCTCCCGGGTCATTCCCTGGCTGGGCATATTCGGGCTGCTGCACGGATTTAACGAATGGCTGGACATGTGGCAGCTCATCAGGGATTTGCCTGTATTCTTTAAGACAGCCGGCCCGTTTTTACTGCTTGTTTCATACATGCCGCTGCTTGAGTTCGGCCGCCGCGCGATTAACACATGCGTACTGCAAACGGGAACACGAACCAGTCTGACGGTTTTTCTCAGGCCCTGGATTCATCCTGTGCTGATAATGCTTGTTTTTCTGGGAGGCCTGCCTGCCAATGACTTTTTGACAGGAATTTCCGTCTGTTCCAGGTATATGTTCGGGTTTCCCGGAGCATTTCTGGCAGGTGCGGCTTTTTTATGGTCAATGCGTATATACAGGCATGAGATCTTAAACCTGGGCTCCGGCCTCCCCTTTTATTTTACCGGTGCAGCGTTTTTGATCTACGCACTGCTTGGGGGCCTGATTGGCCCTGGAGAAAAATTTTTCCCCGCCGCCGTGCTAAACACTGATATGTTTCTGCACGTCTTTAATGTCCCGGTACAACTGCTCAGGGCTGTATGCGCAGTTACTGTCCTTGCGGGCATAAGCTTCATACTGCGATTGTTCAGGATCGAGACCTTTTACAAACTCAAACAGGAAGAAAAGGAAATCCTACGGCTCAACTCGGAACTTGAGCAGCGGGTAAAAACGCGCACCGCCGAGCTGGAGGCTGAAATAGAGGAGCGCAAAAAGATAGCAGAGCGCCTGGATTATATCGCCTACTTTGATGATCTGACAGGACTGCCCAACAGAACGTTGTTTCGTGACCGCCTGCAACAGGCCATAGCCAAGGCCAAACGATCAGGAGCCAGAGTGGGAGTGCTGCTTATTGATATAGACAGGCTGCAGGCAGTAAATGACTCACTGGGGCACCAGGCCGGAAACAGGCTTATCAGGGAGACAGCACGCAGGATTCGCAGTTCGGTCCGGGAGGGCGATACCGTGGCCAGGTTTTCAGGAGACGAGTTCACGGTAATCGCGGACCCTGTTGATTCTGCAGAACTGGTTCTGCAAATGGGTGAAAGGATTCGAAAGGCGATCAATCAGCCCTGTGAGTTATCCGGAACGCAAATATATCCGGACTGCAGCATCGGGTTTACCATATACCCGGACTATTCCATGGACCTGGACACCCTGCTTAAACAGGCGAATATGGCCGTGTACGAGGCCAAAAAAAATTCATTTGCCAAAATCCAGGGATTTGTTGAACAGGAGGACTGGGTATCACAACAGTTTTACCTTGAAAACGAACTTAGGGGGGCACTGGAAAGAAAGGAATTTATCCTTTATTATCAGCCGAAGGTGGATCTTGAATCCGGGGATTTAATCGGAGTCGAGGCCCTGCTTCGCTGGCAGCACCCGGTCAGGGGCCTTATATCGCCGGGGGAATTCATACCCGTGCTGGAAAAAACAGGAATGATCGTGCCGGTCTCAAGGTGGGTCGTAAATCAGGCCTGCGGGCAAATCAAAACCTGGCAGGAACACGGTTTCCATACAAGGGTTTCTGTAAATATTTCAGCCCGGCAATTCGGCGATGAGCACCTTATCAACATGATCCGGGAAAGTTTGACAAATACAGACGTGCAGGCAAAATACCTGGAAATTGAACTTACAGAAACCCTGCTCATGCAGCATGTCTCCAGGGCTGCTGTTATTCTGGAGACCCTGTCCGATTGGGGAATCAAAGTGGCCCTGGATGATTTCGGCAAGGGATATTCAAGCCTGAGCTATCTTCAGCAGCTTGCCCTTGATACCATCAAGCTGGACAAGCAATTTGTTACAGGCCTGCCGGACAATAAAGACGATATGGTACTGGCGCAAACCATAGTTAACATGGCTCATAACCTTGGCAAAAAAATACTGGCAGAAGGGGTGGAAACACAGGACCAGCTTAAAGCACTTCAGGAAATGGGATGCGATTATGCCCAGGGGTTTCTCTTCGGCCGGCCCACACCACCCGAACAAATTCTTGCAAAATATTCCTCCGGGCCTGTCTTTATAAGTAAAGAGCAGTACAAGTAATGATGGCACCGTAAAAAGTCCAATATCTGCGTTACGCGCAATTTCTCAGAATTTCACGTACGGCTAAGTACGCTGCATTCTTCGAAATTGCGCAAGCCTTGATCTTGAACTTTTTACGGCGCCATCTAAAATCAGA
>JAIPDS010000047.1 GCA_021737565.1 Desulfobacteraceae bacterium
TGAAGATCGCTACCAAAAGCGCATGATCAACAACCTTAAAAAACGAGCCAAACAATTTGGGTACAAACTTGAAATTGTCCAAGAGTGTAAACAACTTACAGCGGATTTGCCAAGTTAAGTTCCTTGGAAGTCCAATATCTGCGTTGCGCTTCATGCCTCGAAATTTCACGTACGATAAGTACGCTGCATTCCTCGGGATTTTGCGCGCCTTGATCTTGAACTTTTTACTTTGCCGTCGAAAATCGACTTTTTACGAGTACATCAAGATTGGTTTTTATGCTTGCTGACGCCGATGAATTTCAGCACACCAGACATTGCCTTAAAAGGGCAGTGAGAACGGAATAAACAAATTTGATAAGTTTTGCAAGAAGCGCGTTTAAGTGCAGGGCAATCGTATCTGCGGCGGTCTTGATTATAACGCTCCTGCTGGTTGTGCCCTTTAATGGCGGGGCACGCCCCTCGCAGGAAACGGGCGGATCAGTGGGGGCTTCGGATTCATACCTGGCTTTTGAGAAGTGGCTGGACTCTCTGCGGAAAGAGGCCAGGCAGAAAGGCATTTCCGAAAAAATCCTGGATGCCGCCTTAAAGAACGTCTCCCCTATAAGCAGGGTAGTTGAGCTGGACCGAAGCCAGCCCGAGTTTATACTAACCTTTCGGGATTATATAAACAGGCGCGTTGATAAGAAAAGGGTAAAGCGCGGAAGGCAACTGCTTGAAGAACACAGGGTTCTTTTAAATGAAATTTATGCCCAATACGGTGTGCCGCCGCGCTATATTATTGCATTCTGGGGAATTGAGACAAACTTCGGCGATTATACGGGAAAATTTCGCGTAATTGATGCGCTTGCAACCCTGGCATATGACCAGAGGCGCTCCGAATTTTTCAGGTCTCAGCTTTTGGACGCCCTGCAGATAGTCGAAGAAGGCCATGTGGCGCCGGATGAAATGAAGGGCTCCTGGGCCGGGGCAATGGGCCAAATGCAGTTTTTACCCTCTACTTTTAACGGATATGCCGTGGATTACACGGGCAATGGCCGCAAGGATATCTGGGAAAGCCTGCCGGACGTCTTTGCCTCTGCAGCAAATTTTCTTTCAAAAATGGGCTGGCAGAGAGGCGAGCGATGGGGCAGGCAGGTAACCCTGCCCGAAGACTTTGACCGGAAACTTGCCTCCCTTGACATCAAGAAACCCGTAGAAAAGTGGGCTGAACTCGGAGTAAGGCGGGCCGACGGCCTGCCCCTGCCGGCAGTCGACATTGAAGGCTCGATAGTTCTGCCCCAGGGAAGCCAAGGTCCGGCTTTCCTGGTATACGATAATTTTCGGACGATCATGCGCTGGAACCATTCTGTTAATTACGCAATTGCCGTGGGGCATCTTGCGGATCGAATCGCGGGGATGCCTCCCAATCATTTCAAATAATACCTGAGCGGATCAAACAGGCGCAAAAGCCTCAGTTCGTCGGGTTCGGGCGGGCCTATCACCTGCAGGTCATCTGCTGTTTTTAACTGCCATCCGCATTTGTCCCGGATTTTCTCCACTGTTTTATCCATATCAACCCCGGTTGGATCTGAAAAGACCCGGGTCAGTGTAAAGGTGTCATCTGTTCCGAGTTTTTCGAAAACTCCCATGCTTGAAACCAAAGTGCGTATCCTGTGGCCCGGGGCCGTGATAAACGGCACTTTTTCCAGGAAGCGCCGCCTGGACTGGCGCATAATCACCATGGTTTCGCACGCGCCGGTGGCAACATCATTGGCGCCGCCTGAGCCGGTTACATACGAATTTTCCGAAACCCAGCTTGAGTTTATATTGCCGAACTTATCGATCTGGGCCGCTCCAAGAACTCCCAGACAGCGGTTGGTTGCACCGGAGGTAAACACTCCGAGGGTGTCGGTTGTCTCTGTGAGCATTTTGCAGGTTGAAAAGTTGCCGAAATTCAACAAAAAGGGCTCGGCAGGCCTGGGCGAGTTGCCGAAGTAGCCAAGCTCCACCATAAGCTCGACAACGCGTCCCTGTTCTTTGAGCTGATATTTTGCCAGCCAGGCGGCCAGATTGGCTGTGCCCGCGCCCGCCAGCATGGTGCAATGTCCGTCATTTAAGATCTTTTCCCGGATTATCCTTGCCGCGATTACCACCATTTGCTCCGTGACGTTCGCGGAGGGGTCTTCTGATATTTTTTCCCGGACGCCTGCCAGTTCATAGCGCCAGGCATCCTTGTGGGTGCTTCCCTTAAGGCTAAGAATGCGTTTTGCCCCCAGTTTTGTTCTGTAGTCCTCAAGGGTGGGGCTGTCAAAGACCCAGTTTTCGATCCACTTGTCGAGTTCTGCTTCGTTCCTGCAGGCCTTGTTAAATTCGGTCATAAATTCGTAGTCTTCACCATAGGGCTCAAAATCCTGGAGCCCCTGGTGCCAGACCCCGCCCGGGTGGGCCCCCAGGGGTGTCTCCGAGACTGATTTGACCATATAGGCCGGAAGCTTTACCAGGTGGGCATGGCGGCGTATGAATTCGGTACTCACAATTTTTTCCGCCGTTACAAGAACCCCGCCCCTGCTTGCCTTTGCGCCCCACAGGTTTTCGCTGTAAGGGGCGGTAAGGATCGTGTTGCCTTCGCGATCGGCTACCGCGCCGTGGACAATGGATATGTCCGGGTTAAGGGCCTTGACCAGGCCCATGGGCAGGCCGGTGCCGAAAGGATCATCAATTTTTCTGAAATTCTGATGATTGGTTTCCTCCAGGCTGCTTCCCAGAAGCGATTTTGTGGGCATGGCCGGCACTCCAAGGGCTCCCGCCATCAGCATAAGGGGAAACGTAAGTATTGTCCATTCCTCAAGCTCTACATTTTTTTCCGCATACGCCTTCTGGCAAATAGGGTTTGGAGCGTACCATGGGTAGACGTTTCCTGAAAAAGCGGTGATTACTTTTTTGATCAATCCCATGTGCAGCAGGATAATCACCGTGTCCCGGATGCCCCGCATAATAAGTGTGAAATCCGGGCGCTTGCCGTGGAAGCGGCGTGCTATTTCAAGAATCGCGGCATATGAGCAGCAGTGGGTTACTGCAACGTGTATTGCGGCGCCGGGATGCACATGCCGCTTTACCGCTTCCTTAAGATCCATTACCTTGTCTTCGCCCTCGTTTTCCGGCAGGGCAAAAGTATCGGCGATCAGCTCGTCGAATTTGCTCTCCATGGCTACTTTCCGGAGCTCTTTTTTTTCAGTTCCTCTTTTATGCGGCACACGGCTTCGTAATGCTCATGGTCCTGCGAGGCGTGCTGGAAGACCAGGGCCTCGTAGTCTAAGACCTGCTCTATGGTGGACTGGTATCCGTGGCGAAGCAGCTTTTTTGCCTCCCTTATCGCGGATGCCGGCAAATCGGCAATTTGACGGGCCATGTTTTCCGCCTCGCTCAGAAGTTCGTCAGGCTCGGTCACCTTGTTTACAAGGCCCATATCAAGCGCTTCGGCAGCGTCAAACATTTTTGCGGTAAAAACCAGTTCAGCCGCCTTGCCGTAGCCCACCATGCGCGGAAGAAAATAGGAGCTGCCGAATTCCGGCGTAACACCCACCCGTGCAAAGGCAAAGCTGAATTTCGCCTTTGACGATGCTATGCGTATATCGCAGTTAAGCGGCATTGTTATGCCGAATCCCACGGCTGCACCGTTTATCGCTGCAATCAGCGGCTTGGGAAAGTTGATGAACGCACTTGGGAGTTCCGCCCTTTGTGTGCTTTCAGGCTGTCCATTTTCCCGGAACGACTCGTAGCGCTGCTTAAACATTTCAAGATCCGCTCCCGCGCTAAACGCCTTTCCCCTGCCGCTTAATACCATTGTCTTAATATCATTGTCAAAGGCGGCCCGGCTCAGACAGTCGGCCAGTTCTTCGCCCATTTTTTCGCTAAGCGCGTTTAGCACTTCAGGGCGGTTTAGAAACAGAAAACCGATGTTGTCTTTTTTTTCAAATTCAATGGTGCTGTAGCTCATGGTAAATATCCTTTCCTGGTGAAAATTCTTACCGGCCGGCTGTTATTTTCCCGAATTTTTCCCTTACAACAGCTTCGGCTTCGTTAATTATCCGTTCAAGCAGTTGCCCGCAGGAGGGGATATCTCTTATCATGCCCATACACTGGCCCGCCGAGAGCACTCCGCTGTCAGTATCCCCGCTTTCAAGCATCTTTTTTCCCCTGTCACCGGAAACATAAGGTGCGATATCTTCTATTTTTGTGTTTCCCCTGCTTTCGATTTCCAGCACCTTGTCCACCACGGGATTTTTAAGGGCCCGTTCCGTGTTGCGAAGACTGCGCATTATCAGGCGGGTGTCTGTTTCCCCGTGATCAACAAGTGCCTGCTTGATCTTCTCATGCACGGGCGCCTCTTTTGTGGCAACAAACCGGGTACCCATGTTCATGCCCTCGGCTCCGAGCGCAAGGGCGGCAACAAGGCCCCGGCCGTCTGCGAATCCGCCCGAGGCGATAACAGGTATGCTTACCGCATCCCGGGTCAGGGGGACAAGTATCAGGGATGTCACATCTTCCTCCCCGGGATGTCCTGCTGCTTCAAAACCGTCTATGCTCACTGCATCGCATCCGATTTTTTCGGCTTTTACAGCATGGCGCACGGTTGTACACTTGTGAATCACCCGAATGCCCGCCGACTTTATCTGGTCCATGTAAGGCTCGGGGCTGCGGCCGGCGGTTTCAATAAATTTTATACCCTCGTCTATGCAGGCCTGGATATAGCCCGGATAGTCGGGCTGGCGCAGCGTGGGAAGAAAGGTGAGGTTGATGCCGAAGGGTTTGTC
This sequence comes from Desulfobacteraceae bacterium, assembly GCA_021737565.1. Lineage (GTDB taxonomy): Bacteria > Desulfobacterota > Desulfobacteria > Desulfobacterales > Desulfosalsimonadaceae > Desulfosalsimonas. Next base: position 4,794 of record JAIPDS010000047.1, read on the forward strand.
GGTCATTTTTTTGCATTTGCGGATTTCCTCGCGCAGGGCGTCCGGGTCCGGAAAGCTAAGGGCGGTCATAAAGCCCATGCCCCCGGCATTTGCCACGGCGGAAGTCAACTGCGAATTTGCGATCCACATAAGTCCGCCCTGAACAATCGGGTATTTAACTCCGAACATTTTCGTGATCTTTGTTTCAAACATGTTTTTCTCCTCTTGCAAAAAAATAAACCCCGGTATTGCAGGCTGTTGGGCTGCAATACCGGGGCGGGTTTTACCGATCCTTATCCTTACTGTTTGTCCGCATATTTTGCCGAAATTTCTGTCGCCGTATAATCCGGATAATCATTACTCGGTTTTATTACTATGCCTAACTTGTCATCGCCCCTGTCTGCTTCCAGATATCTTTCCTTATCCGTTTCCGTTTTTGAAACAATATTCCAACCTTCTTCTTCTATTTGCTTTTCATAGAAATCCTGCACTTCTGCCTCATCAGCCTTTACAGCGTAAGAAGCCTGGTAAAATACGGTTCCTTTACGTGTAGCCTTTTTATAAGAAGTGCGAACCGATCCTGGATACAGGGGTACGTCTTGGGGGTCAGAACCCGGGACTTCCTTCGGCTCGGGGGCGGCATCTTCTGTTTTTACGTTTTCAGAACTCGCGGACCCGGATTCCGCGGTCCCGGCATCCTGCAGATCCCATACCGCGGCGACTGTTTCTTCATTAAACCCGCCAACCGCCAGGCCCATCTTCCGGCCGTCTTTTTCCAGCTCCGCGATTTTTGTATTATCCCGTATGTATCCGGCAACGGGTTCCATCTGTTCCGGCGCTGTCTGCAGTGCTTCTACTTCTTTGCTGACTTCCCATCCCCGCTTCCGGTAATGCTGAATAAAGATGTCATAGGTCCGGTCAACGGGTGCATCCGAAGTAGTGACCTTAACTGTTTTATCTTCCCCGGGGATCTCAATCTTATAGGCCCTGTCCATAAATTCGGAAGGTATGCCTGTTTCAGCTTTTGTGCCTATATATTTTATTGCAGTTGAGACCTCGATGCCGGTTTTTTCGGTTATAAACGGCATGATCCTGTGCCTGTTAAGATAGCCGAATACAGCCAGGCCAGCCACAATTACAATCACGATGACGATAACGGTCAGGCAACCGCCAAGACATCCTTTTTTCTTTTTCGGGGCTTGCTGTCCCAAAACAGACCTCCATGGGCTTCTATTTTAATGTCCGGGCGCCGAATCTTATTCAACAGAGTCGGCTATGTCTTCGACCGAAACATCGTCTGCCAGGGAAATCATCTCTTTTTCGCTGTTAAAGGCGTCAGTGGAAATGATTACCAGGGTATTATCCGCTGCAGGGATTAAAAGAGTATTCTCATCCCCTGTTTTGTCCATGGTAAGCACTGATTTGCGCCCCGAAACGTCCACTGTTTTTACTGCTTTTTTATCGGTTTCCATGTTAATCTGCTGCATCATTTTAAATTCTTTTATCCCCGGGGCGTTTGAGCCTGTTAAAATAGAAAAATTAATAGTGTTTCCTTCCGCATCGGAATATTTTTGTTTAATAACAGACCATGACCGGTCGCCTTCATTTTTGTCCATTCCTTCTGTTTCGCCTGTTTTCTCCAATCCGCCGATATTTTCGGGCAGAAGAGGCACCCAGTCCATGTAGTTAAATGCATTGGCCGCAGCGGAGGCCAAAAGAAGAGACAGGCAGATTGCAATAATTTTCATACGGTTAAACCGCAATTTAAACCTCCTTAAAATTTTAATTTACAATAGCAGAATTGATGCAGATTTATTGTGCCGGCGGTAGTTCCTTGACCATTTCCTGGACAGCCCTTTGGGCAACCCTTGCTGTTTGCGGCGTCAAGGCATCGCCGGCCGCACCTCCGAGAACACCGCCTCCAATCATCGCGGCGGTCCTTCCCGAGCCGTCGCCAACCGCGGAGCCGGCTACAGCGCCTAAAATAGCCCCTCCTATTGTTCCAACCGTGCTTCCGCTGCCCCCGCGTCCTGTTCCTACCCACAGAATTTCCGCGGTTTCGGTATCGATTATTTTTCCGGTAATGCTTAACTTTTCCCCGTCCACGTTGACGTCAAGCATAAAAACACCCGGAACATTTAATACCTTGCCAATTGCCGCGGCTCCGGCGGCAGTGGTGCGATCCGAGTGCTGAAAATCCTGTTCGGCCAAAACTTTGTTTACCCTGCTTCTTTCTATTACGCGGTAGCCTTTTTTAAGCATTTCAGCTGTAAAGAAATCCTCTACTTGATTTTTTGGAGCATCACCCCTAATATCCCCGGATATGTCAACAAGTGCAACTTTATCCGGTTGCTTGGTCTGAAAGGTCCTGGAAGTAGTGCTTTCTCCCGTGGCGCATGCGGAAAGCCACAGCAAGGCAAGGCATAAACTGATTAAGGCCAGCAGTCTGTGATTCCTCATTTTGTTACCTCCTTGTCTGATAAAATTAAGGTGAGCGTGAATTAAGGTTTTTGAAAAATTGTTCAAGGGTTAAAAGTTTTTAAAGAAGTTTGAAATTCAATACATTAAAAATATTTGAATATTTGGCTGCAACTTAGCATAATTTTTTTACCGCGGCAAATAAAAATGCTCAATAATCAGGAGGGAAATTGGATTCCGGCAATGAGAAGATACGAATAATTGGAACAAGGGCGCTGACCGACAGGAAGTTTGTCAACCTGTTTGAGATCAGGTACTCGGACAGAAACGGCAGGCAAAGAATCTGGGATTTCGTCTCACGGCAGAATCCGCCCAAGATTGAAACAAATGCCTTTGACATCGTGGATGCTGTTATCATCGTGCCATGGCATGTGCCGAGCCAAAAGCTGGTCGTGATCCGCGAGTTTCGCATGCCGTTAAATGACTATCAGTACGGTTTCCCAGCAGGCCTGGTGGATGAAGGCGAAACCCCGGAGCAGAGCGCCGCAAGGGAATTAAAAGAGGAAACCGGGCTTGAGGTTACAGGCGTGCGTCGCTGCAGCCCGCCGATTTACGTTTCCTCTGGCCTTACTGACGAGTCAATAATGATGGTATATGTTGACTGCAGGGGTAAGCCCTCGAACAGGGATGCAGGCAGTGCAGAAGATATTGAAACAGTGTTTGTTTCACAAAAAGAGGCGGGCGATCTGTGCGCATCCCCGGACTTAAAAGTCGATTTAAAGACCTGGCTGGTCATGGATTCATTTGCGGTATCAGGGCGGTTATGACTGCAAAGTTTTTTCACCTTTTTGCGCGCAAACTCTTTCCAGGGCGATTCTGCCGAATTTGCCGCAGCCTTTTATCCATATGGGATCCAAGCCTGATCCTTATACAAGGCCTGCCGCCGCCATGATGTCAGGCACAACCTCCTCCTTGCCTATGGCCATGATGTGAACCCCGTCGCAGATGCCTTCCTCCTTGATTTGTGCTATCATGCGGCCTGCTATCTCTATGCCTTTTTTAAGGGCGCCTCCTTTTGGAGCCGATGCCATTTCATCAATAAGGGCCTGGGGCACCATGACACCGGCAACGTTTTTGTTCATAAACCTTGCCATGCCCGCGGATGTAAGCAGAATTATTCCGGCCAGTATTTTTACATCAAACCTGGAGGCATAGTCCATGAATTCTTTGAAATTATCCATATCGTATACAGCCTGGGTCTGGATAAATTCCGCGCCCGCCTCTATTTTTTTTTCAAACTTGATAAGCTGGGGCTCAATCGGGTTTGCCTCCGGGGTTACAATGGCTCCGGCACAAAAATTCACATCCCCGTCAAGCTCGTTTCCCGACATGTCCTTTCCGCGCTCCAGGGTGCGCACTGCTTCCAAAAGCTGGCTTGAGTCCAGGTCGAATACCGCTTTTGCCTCCCTGTGGTCCCCGAGCATCACCGAATCGCCTGTAAGACACAAAACATTGTTGATGCCGCGGCTTGAGGCAAGCATCAGGTCCGCCTGAAGCGCCAGGCGGTTTCTGTCCCTGCAGGTCATCTGCAGGATCGGCTCGCCGCCGTGCTCCTTTACCAGCAGCGCGCCCCCCAGGGACGGAAAGCGCATCACGGAGCTCTGGTGGTCTGTAACGTTCATGGCGTCCACCTTGTCCTTTAAAAGCTCAATGTGGTGGACCATTTTCTCCAGGTTTGTCCCCTTCGACGGGGCGACCTCGGAGGTGACCACGAATTTTTTTGAATCCAGGGCTTTTTTGAATGCTGATGGCATGGGGATATCCTTGTTGTGAGTTATGGGTTATCAGTAATGAGTTATGGGTTGATTTAGTCCGGCGGAAGCTGGAAGCTGCCGGGTTTGGGCTCGCCAAGCTGATTGCGCGGCTTTTTGTAGGTGCGCATGATATCTAGTCTGTCGAGTTCCTTTAACCGGTTATAGATCATTGTCCAGGCGCAGTCCTTGTTGTCGTCGATTTCGCACTTGCCGTTGTTGGTGCCGCCGCACGGGCCGTTTACAAGCCCCTTGTGGCAGGCGGTTACCGGGCAGATCCCGCCTGTTTCGCCGATCACGCAGGTACCGCACTGGGTGCAGATTTCGCTGAATCTGCCTGCCGCGTTTTCCTTGCCGATAAACATTGTGTTCTGAGCAGGCACCACCATCTGACATAGCTGGCTTGCAATGGTCTGAACCCCGAAGGCGCACGACATAACCAGCAGGGCGTCTGCCTGGTTCATGCGCGGGCCGAACTCCGAGAGTATGTCTGAGGTTAGGTTGTCGCATGCTACGGGAACAACCGTGGTCCCGGTGATGACCTTGCCTTTTGAAGACAGTTTTTCCGACATTTCAGCAACCTGCTCAACACCTCCGGTGCGCGTCAGCGTGGTGCAGGTACCGCACCCTATGACAAAGATTCTGTCCATGCCTTCGAGCAGGTGCTCGATTTCCTCCATGGGCTTTTGTTGGGTAATGGATCGGATCATGGTGGTTAGCTCCTCTCTTTTTCAAGATCGCACCTGAGGCATCGCCCGGCCTCGAAATGGGCCTGCTCGGGGCTAAAGCCTCTTTCAACCTCGCGAAAGTCGCGGACGCGCTCCTCCGGCTTTTCGGTCTCGATTTTGACCCTGGGCTGGTCTTCCGTGGTTTCCGATTCAAGGGCCAGGCCGGCTTCCTGTGCCAGCGGCGTTTTTTCGTCGGGCATGAAAATCGGGGTCTTGTCTCCTGAAAGATACTTGTGAATCGCAAGGGCGGCCCGCCTGCCCGAGGCAATGGCCCGGATCAAGAACGTTGGGCCGGTGGTAAAATCTCCGCCGGCAAACACGCCCGGCACGTTGGTGGCAAGAGTGTTTTCGTCAACTGCAAGAGATCCCCACAGGGCCCGCTCCAACTGGGTGTCCTCCGGGAGAAACGAGGTATCCGGTGCCTGGCCTATGGAAATTATTATGTTGTCTGTTTCAATGTACTGGGTGTCTGATTCGTCGCATTCAGGGCGGAAATTTCCTTCCTGGTCAAAGACTGCAAGGCAGCGCGAAAAACTGATCCCCTTTACCCGGCCGTTTTCCTGAAAAATCTGATCGGGAGACCACTGAAGGTTTATAATCGCGCCTTCCTCCTCGGTTTCATCAACATCCTTGTCCCAGGCGGGCATCTCGTCGCGGTTTTCCAGGCAGAATACCTGCACGTCCTCTGATCCCGCGCGAAGTGCGGTCCGGGCCACATCCATTGCAACGTTCCCCCCTCCTATTACAACGGTTTTGCCTGAAAGGCGTATATCGTGGCCGAGCCGCACATCGCGCAGGAAGCTTAGGCCGTAATAAAGGCCCTCCAGGCCCTCCTCTTCGCCGGGAATCCCGATGCGCTTGCTTGCCTGGGCACCGGCCGAGAGAAAAACGGCGTCAAAACCTTCCTTTTTAAGATCGTTTATGGTGTGGTTTGCATCAATGGGCGAGTTGTATTCTATTTCCACGCCCGAGTTTTCTATCCATTTTATTTCCGTATCTATTATTTTTCCGGGCAGCCTGAATTCGGGCAGTGCTATGTTTAACATGCCTCCGGCCACTGGCTGGGCCTCAAACACCTTTGTCTTGTATCCCATCTTTGCCAGGAAATAGCCGCAGGTAAGTCCCGCCGGTCCAGCGCCAACAACCGCCACTTGTTCGGACTGGGTTACCGGAAATGGCTCGCGCTCAGAGCCGTATTTTTCATAATACCAGTCCGAGGCGAACCTCTTTAAAGTCCGGATGGCAACCGGTTCGTCAAGTTCACCCCGCCGGCACTTGTATTCACAGGGGTTTATGCATACCCTGCCGCATACCGCCGGAAAAGGGTTCTTCTCACGAATAATTTCCACTGCTGCCTCGTAATTGCCGCTGCCTATGGCCGCAACATAATTGGGCACGTCAATGCCCGCCGGACAGGCGTGCTGGCATGCGGAAATTACCATGGAATCACATACTGCGCCCGCGCACCTGTGCTCATATATGTGATCCCTGTATTCCTGCTCAAAATAGCGCAGGGTGGAAAGCGCAGGCTTGGGGCTTGCCTGGCCGAGGCCGCAAAGCGAAGCCTCTGTCATAGTATTTCCTATGGATTTGATGGTGTCTATGTCCTCAATGTGGCCCTGGCCGAGGGTGATGCGGCTCAGGGTTTCCAAAAGCTGGGTGGTGCCCAGGCGGCACGGTGCGCATTTTCCGCAGGATTCCGACTGGGTGAAGTTTAAGAAAAACCTTGCTATTTCCACCATGCAGTTGTTTTCATCAAGCACCACCAGGCCGCCTGATCCCATGATCGCGCCTATGCGCTGTATGGTGTCGTAATCTATGGGCAGGTTTAAAAACCGCGCGGGCACGCACCCGCCTGCAGGGCCTCCCATCTGCACGGCCTTGAACTGCCGGCCCTTGGGTATGCCGCCGCCGATGTCATAGACCACCTCGCGTATGGTCGTTCCGATCGGGACCTCGACAAGCCCGGTGTTGTTGACCTTGCCCGCCAAAGAAAAGATCTTGGTCCCCTTGCTTGCATCAGTGCCGATCTCAGAGTACCACCCGGAGCCGTTTTTTATGATAAGCGGTATGTTTGCAAGGGTTTCAACATTGTTAATATTGGTGGGTTTTTCATCAATACCGGCCTGGGCGGGGAAGGGCGGCCTGGGGCGCGGCATGCCGCGCTTTCCCTCAATGGATGCAATAAGGGCTGTTTCCTCGCCGCACACAAACGCGCCCGCCCCCATTTTCAGGGAGAGATCAAAACCAAAGCCCGTTCCCAGGATGTTTTCACCGAGCAGGCCCAGCTCCTTTCCCTGTTCAATGGCCCGGGTGAGATGTTCGACAGCTATGGGGTATTCTTCGCGCACGTATATTATGCCGTATTCGGCGCCCATGGCATAGCCGCCTATCATCATGCCCTCTATTACCGAATGCGGATCTCCTTCCAGAAGAGCCCTGTCCATAAACGCGCCCGGATCGCCCTCGTCGGCGTTGCATACAACGTATTTCGGAGTGTTTTCAGCCTGCCTTGCAAACCTCCATTTTATACCGGTGGGAAAGCCGGCTCCGCCGCGGCCCCTTAGCTTTGAATTTACCACTTCCTCTATTATGGCTTCAGGGGTCATCTGGGACAGGGCCCTGACCAGGGCCTTGTAGCCGCCTGCTGCAATATAATGCTCGATTTTTGTTGGATCAATTCTGCCGCAGTTTGCAAGAACCCTGCGAACCTGCTTTTGGTAGAAGGGGATCTGGTTCCTGTAGTAGACGGCCTGGCCGGTTCTCGGGTCACGATATGCAAGCCGTTCGATGAGCTGCCTGTTCTTTATGGTCTTATCAACTATTTCTCCTGCGTCCTCGGGGTCGACTTCCTGGTACTGAACCCCGAGCGGCTCGATAGCCACCACAGGGGCCTTGGCGCAGAATCCGTGGCATCCTGTTGACCGTATTTCAACTTCCTTGTCAAGCCCCTGGTCTGCCACTGCATCGGCCAGGGCGTCGCGGACCGCGGCCGCCCCGTATGCCCGGCATCCGGTCATGCACACGTGTATCTCGGTCTTTTTCTTGCCCGAATCCGCAAGGATTTTGTTGCGGAGCCATTCTATCTGTCCTATGGATGTGAGTTTCTTCATAAGGCTCAGTCATCCTCCTTGTCTTTCCTGTACTCGCCGAGCACGCTGGCCACCTTGGTGGGGTTGAGCCTGCCGTAGTAATCCCGGTTGACCATCATGGTCGGCGCCAGAAAGCATGCCCCCAGGCAGGCCACGGTTTCCAGGGTGAACCGGTAATCCGGGCTGGTCTCTCCCTCCTCGAGTTCCAGCTCCTTTTTGACCAGGCGAAGGATGCTTCTGCTGCCCTTGACATGGCATGCAGTGCCCCTGCATACCCTGAGTACATAGCGGCCCTTGGGTTTTAAGGAGAACCCGGAATAAAAGGTGATTACACCCTGGACCTGGGAGGCGAACATGTTTAAGGCTTCTGCAATTGGTTCGATGGACTCGGGCGGGATAAAGCCGATTTCCTCCTGGACTTCCTGGAGAAGCGGGATCAGCGCCCACCTGCGATCCCTGTAGTTGCTGATGATTTCATGGAGTTTTTCCCGGTCAAATTGATTGGGATCCATTTGCCTTAGCTCCCTGGTTTCTATATTTTTTCAATCTCCACACCGCACGTGCGCCAGGCCGGAGCAGGCGGCTTCAGATCTTTAAGGCCGGCAAGGGATACCGCATCGTTTTCGTGGAAACCCAGCGGTACAAACACCCGGCCGGATGTAAGCCCGGAATCCGCGATAAAGCTACGTTCAATCGAGCCGTGATCCGAGACGATCCGGATTCGTCCGCCTTCTTCAAGGCCCAGGGCGACGATGTCTGAAGGGCACAGGCGGGCGTGGCTGTCGCGGTTCCATTTCTTCATCCGCGAAGAGCGGGCCGTGCGGGTCCCGCCGCCGATGTGCCACCGCAGGGAACCCAGAACAGCGGTAAACGGCTTTTCCGGCTTTGTATCAGCCGGTTTATGGGGTTCAATCGGGCCAAATTCAAACCGTGCGCCGTTTCCCGCAAACGGGGTGTCTTTTTCGGAGTTTTTTACCCATTCCTGGCGCTGGTTTCCCAGGGCAGCATACATGGGAATGGTTTTTCTTATTTCCTGTCTGATTTTTTCAATTGTTGCGTATTGCTCGGGATAGCCCATTTTCTGGGCAAGAAGGCCCAGTATCCGCCAGTCTGCAAGAGCCCTGCCGGGGGCTGCGGCAACAGGCGTAAAGGACTGGATTCTTCCCTCCATGTTTGTAAAAGAACCGCTTTTTTCGGCAAACGCGGCAGCAGGAAGCACCACATCGGCAAGGCGGGCGGTTCGGGTATCTATGATGTCCTGGACCACGATGAAATCAAGATTTTTTAATGCAGCCTCCACCCGGTCCGGTTCAGGCAGAAAGCGCAGCAGGTTTTCGCCCATGATATAAAGGCCCTTTAGATGACCTGATTCAGCGGCCTCAATAATAGCCGACAGATCCAGGCCCGGGTCCGGGGAAAGCTTCGTATTCCAGAAGCGCTCAAGCTGCTCTCTGCCATCCTGGTCCGAGAGAGGAATTCTGCCGGGCAGCATGTCGGGCACCACTCCCATGTCCAGGGCGCCTGCTGTATTGCTTTCCGGCGAGGGTATAAAAATTCCGGCATTGCGCGAGCCAAGGCTTCCGGAGACAAGGGCCAGGTTAAATGAGGCTTCCGCAATCCGGGCTCCGTGCCTTTGCTCCATAGTAGCAGGGCTCAGTATAATGGCTGTTTTCCGGCCTGCAAGCATTTCTGCCGCCCGGGCAATCTCGTTTTCTTCGGCAGGTGAAAGCGGCTGCCCGGCAAGCAATTTTTTGGCCGCTGTTTTGTATGAATCCCAGCCAGAGGTGAAGCGGCTTACAAAATCGCTGTCATGCCCGTTAATATCGGCAATTTTTAACACAAGCGCCGATATGAGCGCCGGGATGCGGTCTTCCGGATCCGTCGTGCTGTTGTCGGGACGTATTCTCGCGCCTGCAAAGGGGGCGAGTCCGGTTTTTGCGGTATCAATGGTTACAAGGGGCGTGCCAGCCCTTGCAGCCCGCCTGACGTGATAATCCGCCACGGGCACTGCATGGCCCATATCAGAATTAACCGTTACAATGGCTTCGGCCTTTTCCAGTTCCGCAATCGGGGTGATGCGGGCCGCGCCCATGGTTTTTTCCTCCATGCGGCGCAAAAGGGCCTGGCCGTTGATTGTTGCCGTGCTGGTCACGTTGTTGGTCCCAAACAAAACCCTGGCAATTTTCTGGAAAAGATAGTTTTCCTCGACACTGCACCTGGGAGATCCTATAAAGGCTATGCTCCCCGGACCGTGGGTGCGTTTTATGCCGGCCAGGGTTTCCGCGGCCCTGGATACCGCCTCGCTCCAATCCGCGGCTCTTAATTCGGGTTCCCCGTTTTCGCCCCTGACACGGATCATGGGCTCATAAAGCCGGTCTTCGCAGTTTAGGTAGTCATGAGTGAAATGGCCGCGCACGCAAAGGGTGGCCCCGTTTACACTGCCTTTGACCTTCGAGGGGTTGACCTCGATTACCTTTTGTGCAGCCATTCCAAGGGCCAGACTGCAGCCCGCTCCGCAGAATCCGCACACCGAGTCTTTCTCTTTTTCAGGGGTTCCCACGTATCCGGCGTGTTTTGGGGAAAGCGCGCCTGTAGGGCACATGGACACGCAGGTGCCGCAGAAGGTGCACGTTGATTCCTCCAGGGGTTTTTCCATAAGGGTGGCGGGCCTGGAGGGAAATCCCCGGTCATTGTAGTCAATGGCCCCGGCTGCCACCAGTTCGTGATCCGCCCTGATGCATTTTCCGCAAAGAATGCACTTGCTTAGATCCCGCACAATAAAGGGGTTTAATTCCTCGTAGGGCTTGTAGTTGGGCATGGGATAAAGCCTGGTTTCCGCCACCCCGAGCCGGGCTGCAAGCGCGCGCAGCTCGCACCTGTTGCCCTTGGAGCAGACAATGCACGATTCGGGGTGTTCCGCGATCATCAGGCGTACTATGTTTTTTCTGTGGCTGATAATCCGCTCGGTGTCGGTTAAAACCGCCATGTCCTTTGCCGCGGGTGTAACGCAGGCGGCCATCAGCCTGCCGCTTTTTTCGTCTTCCACCAGGCACATTCGGCAGGCGCCGTAAGGCTTTAAATCCGGGTGATTGCAAAGAGTGGGGATAAATATGCCGTTTTTTTCCGCAACCGAAAGAAGGCTGTCTCCTGTGCGGCAGGTCACCTTCCTTCCGTTGATGGTCAAAGCGATTGATTCCACGGGGCGGCTCCTTTTTGTTTCCGGCAAAACCCTACTTGAGCTTGGCTGCATCCAGGTAATGCCTGAGTTTTTCCTCTCCGCCTATTGTTATGATATGGATGCCGTCGCAAAGATCCTTTAAGCCCTTTACAATATCTGCAAACAGCTCGATGCTGGCCTTGTCCTTGTCCGGGGCCTTGGCAAGCTTCTGGATTACCCAGTCCGGGACCAGCCCGGGTTTTAAGTGCCGGTTTAAAAACCGGGCCATGCCGGCGGTGCGAAGGATTAGAACCTCTGCAATCACGGGTACGCCGAACGTGTTGGTGCGCGACAGGAACTTGTCAAACTTGTCCAGGTCAAATACGGGAGTGGTAAGAAAATATCCCGCACCCAGCTTTGTCATCTCCTCCATTTCCTTTAATTCCAGGTCCGGCACGTTTTTGCCCCATGCAGAGTCCACCCCGGAGCCAAGGAAAAAGTTGGGCTTTACTTCAATTTCCTGGCCTTCTATGCTTCTGCCGTCCCTGAAGTGTTCAAGCACGGACTGGAGTTTGCCGGCGTCTACATGGAAAAACATCATCTCCTGGAGGCTGTCTCCGGTGATGCGGTAGTCTTCGGTGAAGACCAGCAGGTTTTCTATGCCGGCATAATGTGCCGAGACCAGGTCTTTTTGAAGCTGAATGCGGTTTTTGTCCCTGGTGGTGGTCTGGTAGATGGATTCAAACCTGTTTTCCTTAAGGGTTTGGCAGGTTTTGATGGTGTCACCCACAATGCCCTGGAATTCGACCTCTGAGAGCGAGACCCCGTCTACACGCCCGCGGATAAGGTTTAAGCTTTTAACCAAGTCTTCCGGCTCCTGCTCAACAGGGGCCTGGACTTCAGTGGTGACCACGAACTGTTTTTTTTCAAGGGCTTGCTTTAATTTCATGAATGCCTCCCCGAAATTAAGGGTTCCGGCGGATTGCGGCCGGATTTATGCGTTTGCCAGCAGCCGTGAAACCTCCTCTTTGAGCTGCGAGAGGGGCAGCGGCTTTGAAAAGCAGGCATCAGCGCCGTATTGTTTCATCTGCTTGAATTTTTCCTCGTCCAGGTATGCCGAGAGCACTATGATTTTCGTGTCGCTTGTTTCCTTGTTTGTTTTGATTTTCTGGCATACCTCGTAGCCCTTTATATCAGGCATCATTATATCGAGGATCAGAAGGTGCGGTTTGAAGTGATTTACCTGCAGGCCGGCCTCAAAACCGTCTGCCGCGGATATTACCTCGTAGTCGTGTTCGTCTTCCTCCAGAGACTGGACTATGCTTTCAACAATTATGGGATCGTCATCCACCACAAGAATCCGTCTGCGGTCGTCATCCTCCACGGTCTCCGGAATCGGTATGCCTTGTCTGCGCATGAATTCTTCAAGATCCTTACGGTTGATGCGGCGGTGGCCGCCCGGGGTGCGGTAGGCTTTTATGTGGCCGGCGTCAATCCAGTTGATGATAGTTTTGGGAGAGACATTGCAGTATTTGCTGGCTTTAAATACTGTGAAAACTTCGTCCATGGCGGACCTCCTCCCTTGGGGAAAGGGTTGACTTTTTAGTTTTTATATTAATTACAGATTTTTTGAGTGTCAAGAGAAAATTGAAAATTTTTAATAATTTTATAATATATTGATATTAAAAGACCAAATTTTAAAAAGACAAAATTGATCTTAATTGACTTTATAGTTTTTATAATTTTTATAGTTTTATTTTTTCAACCTGATACTAAAAAGGCTGTTCCTGCTGACCTTGCAGCATGAACAGCCTTCTCCTGTTACTTCTACGGGCCGGGCTGATATTTAAAACAACATACGGTTGCCTGCCTGCCTAACTGTATGCAGGAGGCACCACGTCATAGCTTACGTTTTTGATTTCCGTAATTCCGGAGATTGCGGCCGCAATTTCGTCCGCAATCTCCTTTTTGGTCTTTTCCTGTAGGTATTTCTCGGTTTTGGGGTTGGTATATCCGGTCTTTCTGATGCTATGGGGTTCGGCGCGGATATGTACAATGCCTTTGTTGGCAGTAACCGAAACATTAAGATCCGGCTTGCAGTGGCTTTCAATCGAGGCCTTTACCTTGGTCTTTAATGCAAGATCTGCCGCGGCCTGCCTGGAGCTGCGCGTGGCCTTAAATGTTTTTTTACGGGCTGCGTGGCATATGGTTTCCGCGGCCTCGTCTATGTCAAAGCGCTTGATGTTGAGTGTCATGTCATAAAGGTGGGGGTTTGTAAGATCAATCTTGTATAAATAATGGGCCCACCTAACCCTGGTTGCGTCTTCTGTGGCAATATGCCGCAGGGCTTCTTTTTCGCTTATATTCTGGCTCTGCTGCATGAACTTAATCCTGTCTGCCATGTCCGCTATTATACGTACATTTAATACATGGGAAATATCAGGCAGCAGAAGATGTGAGCCGTGTCCATGATATACAATATTGTCATTTTTGGCATGTTCAAGCAGGGCAGCCTGAATATATGAAAGATATTTTTCACGGCCCCTTGTAAAGCGCTCCAGTACCGAAGGCGCGTCATGAATAGACTGAATAAGCTCCTTTTCCGGGACATTGTATAGCTGGTTGGCTTCCTCTATAATGTGTTCCCGGCTCAGTACCTTGTAATTGAGTATCTCGGCGGTTTTTTCGGCAACTTCCTTGCCGTGGCTGAAACATCCGCGGGAAATTGTAATGATTGTCATGAAGGATCCTCCGTTTCTGCAAAAGAGTTGGTTGCCAAAACCGGTGCAGAAAGTGCAGCATCGGATGCTCATTATAGTAATGTAAACATGATTTTGTTGTCAACTCATATATCCGGAATCGTCCCGGATGTAAAGCACCTGCCTGAAATTCGGGTGAAATTTTAACCCTCATGTCAAAGATTCTTTTTGCATTTAATCCATAAATTCAATATTTTTTGTTAAATAATTGATTTTTTACGAGACTGTCAATCGTATGCCAAATCGAAAAACTGCGAGGAGGAAAGTAAATGGAGCTGAATCTGTCGGGTAAAACCGCACTGATCACCGGCGGTTCAAAAGGAATAGGCCTGGCGTGTGCCGGGGCCTTTGCAGCAGAGGGCTGCGGTCTTCATCTGGCGGCAAGAAAGGAGCAGGACCTGCAGCGGGCAAAAGAAAGAATCGAATCAAAATACGGGGTTTGCGTTGAAATCCATCCGGTTGACCTCGGCCATGGTGATCAGGCCCGGGCTCTTGCAGAGGCCTGCCCTGATATTGATATCCTGGTTAATAATGCGGGCGCAATACCGCGCGGGGACCTCTGGCAGATTGATGAGTCTTCCCTGCGCCGGGCCTGGGATCTTAAAGTCTTTGGTTATGTCAACCTATGCCGCGCCGTGTACCCGCAGATGAAATCGCGCGGAAAAGGCGTGATCATAAATATTATTGGGGCTGCGGGTCAACGCCCCCGTATGGGATATATAGCCGGCGGTATGGGCAATGCCTCCCTTATGGCCTTATGCGCGGCCCTTGGCGCCGGAAGTTTAAAAGACGGTATAAGGGTGGTGGGCGTTAACCCCGGTTTAATAAAGACACAGAGGCTGGCATCCCTTCTGCAGGCAGGTGCGCAGAAAAAGTTTAACGACCCTGAACGCTGGCAGGAGCTTATGCCCACCGATCCTCCTCCCGGAGACCCCGAAGATATTGCATCCGTGGTTGCTTTTCTTGCCTCTGAGCGCGCCCGGTACATTACCGGCACCGTGGTCACGGCAGACGGCGGTATTACGGCTATGATGTAGACGGGTCGGATAATAATCCGCTTTCCGCAAAATCCTTTCTTTTTTTAATCCCGTGTTTATTCGGTACAATCGGTTTTTTCATCCCACCCATTTATTCAGCCGGCTTTCGGCTGAAAATTTCCACAAAACATATAATACGTCATTTATGCATCTCCGCCTACCCCCCTGAATGGGAAGTTGAAGAAAAGGGCATTGTTTTAAATCTTAAGGCGGACGATAAACTGAACGTGGAAAGGGGCAAATCCTATTCCCTTTATCTGGTGGTCTATCAGGTTACCTATCTGAACGCTTTTAATCAGTATGTAGAAGACAGGAAGGGATCGTCAGGGGAACAAACCTTGTATCCCGTGCATCAGGCACAAACAAGATCAGGGGCGGAAGCATTGAGTTAAACTGATAGACGGAAGGTGTTGGTATGTCTGATTTTAAGGGTGATCAAAAAGGGGAGAAAAACATGTTTTTTACCTGTAGCCCCTTTTTTTGAAGGAACGTTTTTTGCCACGCTTTCCCCCCGAGTCCGCGGGCTTGACCTTAATATCGTGGCCTTCGAAGCGGTTGCCGTTAAGAGCCTTTATGGCCTGGTCCGCCTCGGAATTGCTTGGCATTTCTATAAATCCGAATCCCTTTGGCCTGTTGGAGAATCTGTCTCGTATCAGCTTGACGCTTTCAATTTCTCCGAACGCGGCAAACAGGGATTTTAATTTTTCTTCGGTAATACTGCCTGGCAGATTCCCTATATAGATATTCATGTAAACCTCTTTTTCGGGGGTGCCTCAGAAAGGGGTTGAAATGGTGGGGGACACCCCGGTAATAAAGGCGGTGTCCCTTGTTTTAATCGACAGTGCTTAGCTTACAGTGACATTTGCAGCAGAAGGGCCCTTTTTCCCCTGCTCGATGTCAAAGGTAACCCGGTCGCCTTCATTAAGGCTTTTAAATCCGCTTGCGTTGATCGCTGAATGGTGAACGAACACGTCCGGCCCGTCTTCCTGTTCGATGAAGCCGTAGCCCTTTTGATCGTTAAACCATTTAACTGTCCCCTTGGCCATGTTTACATCCTCCTTTTTGTAATATGATCAAGATTTTAGACTGGAGGATGTAACCCGCCAAATCCGGGTTGTTCCTTCAGAAAAAAATCGCACCGCTCATCCGGGGCGGTGCCATGTTGACAAAAGCATAATAACAGGTTTTCACCTTAAGGCAAGCAATTTATTTTAAAATGTCAATAGCATTTAGAAATGTCCGGTTTTCATAGCAAGTGAAATGTCCGGTTGATTAAAAATTGTTTCTTGCGCCATAGCCTACTTGTATAATAAATTTATTCTGCCTGCTCGGAGGATAGGGCTACACTGGGGA
>JAIPDS010000003.1 GCA_021737565.1 Desulfobacteraceae bacterium
CCGTAAAAAGTCCAATATCTGCGTTACGCGCAATTTCTCAGAATTTCACGTACGGCTAAGTACGCTGCATTCTTCGAAATTGCGCAAGCCTTGATCTTGAACTTTTTACGGCGCCATCTAAAATCAGACTTTTTACGAGACTGTCATGAATGGCAAAATAAAAAAAATAACGAGCGCTCGTTCTTTTTTTTGTTGACCTTTGGAATAAAAATTATATATAAGGATTTATAAAACTACGAACCCAAAACCTTATCGGAGGTGTTTATGGCAGAAGAAATCAAGGCCCCGCTGGCGGGAAAGGTCATATCAATACTTGTCAGCCAGGGCGACAGCGTGGAAGAAGACGAAGAGATAATGGTTCTTGAGGCAATGAAAATGGAGACCTCGGTTTATTCGACGGCCGATGGGAAAGTTAGCGAAATCAGGGTCAAGACCGGCGATACAGTGGAAGAAGACGACGTGTTAATGGTGCTTGAATAACCTGAAATCAAGAGCAATACGAGATGAGGTGCACAAATGCACAAATATTTTAAAAATATGGAAACCCTGGGAAAAGCTATCAAAGAAAAGGCCAGGCAAAGAAACAGCGACAATGCCGGCGAGCTTCAAAAAGAAGAAGAAAACATCCGGTCGGCAAAGGAAAAAACAAAACAGTACGGCCTTCCTGAAGAAAAAATCAATTCACGCGGCCAGCTTACCGTTTGGCAGCGACTTGAAATCCTGGTGGACGAAGGCACCTGGCGGCCTCTTCATACCCTTTACAATCCTGCTGGCAACGATGACTGCACCACCAACGTGGTAGACGGTCTTGCCAGGATAAACGGCCGCTGGGCTGTGGTAATCGGATTTGACAACAAGTATCTTGCAGGCGCCTGGGTGCCGGGCCAGCCTGAAAACATTCTCAGGGCCACAGATCTTTCAAAGCGCCTTAACATCCCCCTTGTCTGGATTGTAAACTGCAGCGGAGTCAAGCTGCCTGAGCAGGAAAAATTTTATGCAGGCCGCAGAGGCTCCGGGACAACCTTTTTCCGGCATGCTGAGCTTGAACAGATGGGCATTCCGGTGCTTGCCGGAATATACGGCACCAATCCCGCAGGCGGAGGATATCAGGGCATAAGTCCTTCTGTTCTTTTTGCCCACCAGAACTGCAACATTGCAGTGGGAGGGGCCGGCATTGTAAGCGGAATGAGCCCCAAGGGCTACTTTGACACAGAATCTGCCCAGGAGCTTATAGAGGCCGCCAAAAAACACCAGGCAACCCCTCCGGGAACCGTGGATATTCATTACGATGAAACCGGTTTTTTCAAATTCGTGTTTGAAAAAGAAGAAGACGTGCTTTATTCCATGCGCGAATACATGAAAAAGCTGCCCGCCTATGACCCGGAAGTCTTCAGGGTTGATGAGCCCAAGGGGCCGGCGTTTTCAGCAGAGGATCTCTATTACCTGCTGCCGTTAAACCCCAAGCGGACCTATGTTTTCGAGGAAATCCTTGCCCGTCTCACAGATGGCAGCGGACAAACCGAGTTCAAACCCGATTACGGCCCGGAGGTATACACCGGCCTTGTAAAGATAAACGGGCTGCTTGTCGGCTGCATAGGCAACAGGCAGGGGGTATTGCCCAAGGGATATCCTGAATATGCGGATTATCCCGGAATCGGGGGCAAGCTTTACCGCCAGGGGTTGATCAAGATGAACGAGTTTGTTTCGCTTTGCGGAAGAGACCGCCTGCCGATTATCTGGTTTCAGGACACCACAGGCATCGATGTCGGAAACATAGCCGAAAAGGCCGAACTTCTTGGCCTGGGCCAGAGCCTTATCTACTCCATCCAGCAGACCGATGTGCCCATGATGCTGGTAACGCTGCGAAAAGGCACGGCCGCGGCACACTACATAATGGGAGGGCCGACTGCAAACCGTCACAATTCATTCACGCTTGGCACGGCAGCCACCGAGATTTATGTCATGCACGGCGAGACCGCGGCGGTGGCCACCTATACCCGCCGTCTGATCAAGGATCAGCAGGCTGGAAAACCGCTTGATCCCACGGTGGAGAAAATGAACGAGATGGTGGAAAAATACCATGAAACATCACGCCCCATGTTTTGCGCCAAAACCGGGCTGGTTGACGAGATCGCCGATTTGGGCGAAATCCGCGGCTATCTCGAAGCCTTTGCAGAAGCCGCATATCAGAATCCGAAATCCATATGCCCCCATCATCAGATGATTCTGCCGCGCGTGATAAAAGGATAACAAAATATTAAAAAGCCGTTTACGGCCAATAATAAATAAGAGGTTTAAACATGTGGCAAGCGGTCCAAATAAGTATCGCCGGTATCTGCGGTGTAATGGCTGCAATTTTTCTGCTCTACTGCACAGTGCTGCTGACCGGATTTATAACCGGAAAAATCGGGCAGAAGAAAGGCGAATCAGCAAATGAATAACCTGTTCGAGCTGATAAACATGTCCGGCTTTCTGTATCTTACACCCCAGATGCTGGTGATGTGGGCAATTGCCGGCATATTGTTTTATCTTGCCATAGTCAAGGAATTTGAACCGCTGCTGCTTTTGCCCATCGGATTCGGAATTCTGCTTGCCAACCTGCCCCTTACAGGACTCATGGAGCAGGGAGAGGGCCTGATATGGAAATTTTACCATTACGGCATTCAATGGGAAATTATTCCGCCGCTTATTTTCCTCGGCGTGGGTGCCATGACCGATTTCGGCCCGGTGCTTGCCAACCCCAAGCTGCTGTTTCTGGGCGCCGGCGCCCAGGTGGGCGTATATATCACTTTTTTCTCGGCCTACCTTTTCGGATTCGATCTCACAGAGGCTGCGGTAATAGGCATAATAGGCGGGGCGGACGGACCGACAACCATATATCTCGGAGCCAAGCTCGCCCCGCATATGCTTGGGAGTTGTGCTGTGGCGGCCTATTCCTACATGGCCATGGTCCCGATTGTTCAGCCTCCGGTAATGAAGCTTCTTACCACGAAACGCGAACGCGTCATCCGCATGAAGACCCAGCGCAAGGTGGGCAGGCTTGAAAAAATCCTGTTTCCGTTTTTGGCCTCAGTTGTGATCATCCTGCTTATTCCGGCATCTGCCCCGCTTATGGCCATGTTCATGCTGGGAAACATTTTCCGCGAGTCCAAGGTGGTTGAACGACTCAATAACGCGGCCCAAAACGAGCTCATGAATATTGCCACCATTTTTCTGGGGCTCCCAGTGGGCATGACCATGAATGCCGAGCAGTTTCTGCGGCCTGATGTAATCTTTATATTCGTGCTCGGTCTTGCCGCCTTCATGGTCAGCACAGCAAGCGGAGTGCTTATTGCCAAGTTCATGAACCTGTTTCTGTCAAAAGAAAAAAAGATAAATCCCCTGGTTGGAGCCGCAGGGGTATCTGCGGTTCCCATGGCGGCAAGGGTCGTACACGCGGTAGGGGCAAAAGAGGACAAGAAAAACTATCTTCTCATGCACGCCATGGGACCCAACGTGGCCGGGGTTATAGGCACCGTGGTGGCTGCGGGAATCTTTTTAACCCTGCTGCAGTAGACTGACAAAAATGACAGACTAGTAAAAAAGATTCCTCAGATTTGCGGGAGGGAAGCCCTGCGGTCGGGGTCAGTTTTTTCGCTCCTGACCGTTTTCGGGATTCATCAAATGCCTTCGCTAAAATTTCAAAAACTCGGCCTGCCGGCCTCAAACAGTTTGAAATTTATACGCTCCGGCATTTGCTGAATTTTTCCCGAAAACGCTCAATGTCGCTTCAAAAACTGCCCCCGACCTTGGACTTCCTTGGAAGTGTTCCCCACCGGGCGCGGCCCGGGGGGCACTTCCAAGGAAATCCTTTTTTGCGCTCTTACGGAATTGCACCTCGTTGCCCTGACGGCGGTGCGGAAAAGCGGGTTTCCGAGCGGAAATTGAGGCTCGACGAGGCTCCTGGAGCGAGGAAACCCCTTTTTCGCACCGACGATCAGCCAAGGTGCTTACGGATTTTCTTTCTGCAAAAATGCCGCACCAGCGGAATAAATCGCTTTTTCCAAAGCCGTTAAAATCAAATTACATGAGAAACCGCCCATGCCTGCCAGAACCGTATTTACTCACTGCGGCCGTATGGATCACGGCGGATGCCGCCTGAAAGTCAGTGTAAAAGACGGGCGAATCACCTCAATTACCGGCGACCGGCAAGGATATCTGAATGCGGGATACTCCTGTGCCAAGGGCCGCGCCCTGGCAGAAGTCCACGAAAGCCCGCACAGGCTCAAAACCCCCCTGATCCGCGCAGGTGATCGCGGGGCAGATCAATGGCGGCAGACCTCCTGGAAGGAAGCCCTGGACGCAGTTGCCGACGGGCTTGACAGGGTAAGACAGCGCGACGGTGCAAAATCGGTTGCCTTCTGCCAGGGCATGCCCAAGGGTCTTGAGCATTTCGCCCTGATACGCCTTGCAAACACATTCGGCTCGCCAAACCTGGTGGCTGTCCAGGACGTATGCCATGCTCCCAGGGAACTGACAGGAAGGCACATGTGCGGTTTCTATCCGGTGGCCGACATGCACGGAAAAAGCGAGCTGGTTGTGCTGTGGGGAAGCAATACCAGGGCCACAAACGAAGAAGGAATTATTAGTTCCCTTGTGCTTGAAAAAATAAAAAACGGCGCGGCCCTGATGGTAATAGATCCCAGGAAAACAGGACTTGCCGGCCGGGCTCAATATCACCTCCACCTCAGGCCCGGCACAGACTGCGCCCTTGCCCTTGCTTTTCTGCACGTGATTATTAATGAAAAACTTTATGATAAAAACTTTGTGCGGGAATGGACCATTGGTTTTGAAGAAATGGCCGACCATGTCGAATCTTTTGACCCGGGATGGGCCGCGGGTATTACCGGGGTGGACGCGGATCTTATAACCAGGGCGGCCAGGGCGTATGCAGGGGCGGATCCGGCCTGCACGGCCTGGGGCAACGCGGTTGAACAAACCCCGGAAGCATTTGACACCATCCGCTGCCTTGTATCCCTGATGGCGATATGCGGCAACCTTGATGTGCCGGGAGGCAACATCCGGGCAGCCGAACCCCGGCTCATGCCGCCGGGAAAATTCGTCCGGGCCGACCTGGTACCGGAAAAACGCACACAATACCTAAACGCATATTACGGCACAAGCGAAAAGCTTATGACCGTGCCGCCGGCTTTTTTCCGAAAGGCGGTAATTGATGAAACTCCTTATCCGGTCCGCGCCGCATACATGCAGTGCACCAATCCCATGCTCTCCTACGCGGACAGCCAAACGACCAGGAAAGCCCTTTTAAAACTTGAGTTTTTCGCGGTATCTGACGTGGTTATGACACCGACCGCCGCACTTGCAGACGTGGTACTGCCTGCAGCCAGCCAGTTTGAATTCGATGATATCGGCCATTACGGACTGGGCCACGGAATAATACTGGCACGGCCAATGATAGTTGACCCCCCGGAGCAGTGCAGACCTGACCTGGCAATTATAAACGATCTGGGCCGTCGTCTTGCCGGCCCGGAACTATGGTTTGACAGTTACGGGCAAATGCTTGAAGCACTGCTTGCCCCGTCAGGTCTGGCCTGGCATTCGTTTGCACAAAAGGGTTTTCTTAAAGGAGAAAAAACCCGGCGGCAATACGAATCAAAGGGATTTTCCACCCCTTCAGGCAAAGTTGAACTCACGCTGACAGATGCCGAAAGTCTGTGCGCCTCAGCTCTGCCGCAGTACGGGGAGCCTCCCGGGAAGCCGGATCAGGATTTCCCGCTTCTGCTGACCAGCGCCAAAAGCCCCAACTACCTGCACTCCTCCTACAGATGGATAAAAAGCCTGCGCAGGAGGGAACCGGACCCGACAGTGCAGGTTCATCCCGAAACCGCACAGACGCTTGGCATCAAACAGGGGCGGGAAGTCAGGATTGAGACAAAGCACGGAGCAATAATTCAGCGCGCAGAAATCACCTCAAAAATCCGGCCGGATGTTGCATGCGCATCGCACGGCTGGTGGTTTCCTGAAAAAGGTGCTCTAAGCGAAGAATCCTGGCTGCGGTCCAATCTGAACGCGGTCACCTCATCTGAAGAACGGGGCAAACAGTTCGGCACCCCCAGGCTGCGCGGCATCCCCTGCAGGCTTGTGCCTGTAAAAAATACTGAAGCAAAATTGATGAGCTCGTAAAAATCTTCCAAGGAGACCCAAGGTCGGGGGCAGTTTTTGAAGCGACATTGAGCGGTTTCGGGAAAAATTCAGCAAATGCCGGAGCGTTAAAATTTCAAACTGTTTGAGGCCGATAGGCCGAGTTTTTGAAATTTTAGCGAAGGCATTTGATGAATCCCGAAAACGGTCAGGAGCGAAAAAACTGACCCCGACCTTGGGTCTCCTTCCTGCAAAAATACCGCCCTGGCGGTATAAAAAGCTTTTTACGAAGCCCTCAAACTTACAGTACTGCAAGGAAAATACCGGCCGCAATAGCAGACCCTATAACACCGCCCACATTCGGACCCATGGCAAACATCAAAAGAAAATTGGAGGGGTTTTCCTTCTGGCCCACTGCCTGGCAAACCCGGGCAGACATGGGCACGGCTGAAACACCCGCGGCCCCTATTAAGGGATTTACCTTGCCGCCGGTGGCCTTGCACATGACCTTGCCCATTAACACTCCGGTTGCCGTTCCTATCGCAAAAGCCACAAGTCCGAACACGAGTATTAAAATGGTTTCAAATGTCAAAAAGTGGCTTGCAGTGCATTTGGCCCCAACTGTAAGTCCAAGGAAAATAACCACTATATTGTTTAATTCATTTTGCGCCGCCTTGCTTAACCGGTCGACCACGCCGCATTCCCGAAACAGGTTGCCCAGCATAAGCATGCCCAGAAGAGGAAGCGACTCAGGCAGGAAAAGCCCGGTAACCAGAATGCCTATAACCGGAAAAAGAATTCTTTCACGTCTGGTTGTTTCCCTTAACTCCTCCATTACGATCCTGCGTTCATCCTTTGTGGTCAACAGCCGCATAATCGGGGGCTGAATAATGGGCACAAGAGCCATGTAAGAGTATGCGGCCACGGACACCGCCCCCAGCAGGTGGGGGGCCATCTGGGAGGAAAGATAAATGGCCGTGGGACCGTCGGCTCCTCCTATAATGCCTATGGAGGCAGCTTCCAGATCAGTGAATCCCAGCATCAGCATGCTCAGAAAAGTACCGAAGATGCCTATCTGGGCTGCAGCGCCGAGCAGCAGTGTTTTGGGGTTTGAAATAAGCGGTGAAAAATCAGTAAGCGCACCAACCCCCATAAAAATAAGTGGCGGATAGATTCCGAGTTCAATGCCCATGTAAAGATAATACAACAATCCCCCGGGCTGGCCGTTTTCCGGCTGAACCATCAGAGGGGAAAGGGGGAAATTCACAAGGAGTATCCCGAAGCCGATGGGCACAAGCAGCAATGGCTCGTATTTTTTTGCAATACCAAGATAAAGCAGAAAAAGCCCTATTACCAACATTACAAGGCTTGAGACTTCTATATTCGAAAAACCGGTCTGGGATACAAAGTGAAAGAATTTTTCCATTTTATCTACGGATCCTTAGCCTTTCCGTTCCCCGCTCTTTCATGAAAGTCTTTTATATGCTTCATGGTTTAACCTGTAGTAGCCGTTTTTATCAGGCACGATCAGGTTGCTTACAATAAGATGGCTTATCGTGGAATGGGCATGTGCAATGCCCACTGTCTCGGCCTTCTGTATCAGTTCAGGCAGTGAAAAGGGCTCCCCCATGTTGTTTATCAAAAGCTTAAACTGCCGGGCCGATTCATTGAGATCGTCAAAATACTGGACCTCAGGCATGGGCTCGGGTTCCTCGGGGGGAGAGAAGAGCCGCCGCAATTTGCCAAGATACAGTTTTTTGTTCTCCCAGAGAGTAACAGCATTATGAAGCTGGGAAATTATCACGGCCAGTACTAAAAGTGCCGCAAAAACGGTCAGGATGCCCAGTACCGCCATTGTAAATCCGTCATAATGAAGTATGGCCTCAACACCTTTCATTACAGCATCCCTGTATGCGGTCTGGAGTTAATAAATTCATTTATCTTCCTTATGAGTTTCGTGCCAAGGGCGGTATTGCCCTGAATAAGCTCCACAAAATTTTCACTGGGAATACAGAGCACATCCCCGTCGGTAAGCGCCGTTACATTTGCCGTGTACTGAAAAGGGCTGATAACAGCAGACCATCCAATAATATCGCCTTTTTTATTAAGGGTAAAAGCTTTGCCGTCCCTGTAATGGATCATAAAATGGCCGCGCAGAATAATAAAAAGACTGCGCGCCCTGTCTCCTTCACGGATAAGCTGCTCGCCTTCAATTACCCTGATATGATCAAGCAATGGATAAACCTGTGACCATTCCTCGGGAAGAAGATCCGCAAAAATCTGCAGTTGTTTTATTTTGCCGGAATCCAGATGGTGCATGCAAATTTTTCCTTTAATAACCGCTGTCCGCGATAATCTTTCCAAAGTTGTTTAAAAGGGCGCCGACAGTGCCATACGCTGATTCCAGTAGCAAGATATCCGGTTAAAGACAAGACAAAACTTAAAATCAAAAAAGCTTTCCTTCTGCGGGTTACCTATAGGGATAGGCCCCGGCAATGCTTTTACCCTTTCTCTTGTTTCTGTTGATCCGCTGTTTCCGCTCCCGGGCGGTCTTTTCCGCATAAATTTCCATCCACTTTTTGTTAACGCGATTTTCAAAATCGCATTCGAACTGCATCATCTCGGGGTCTCTGGTCATCTCAATGCGATGGTTGTGAATATCTCTGTAATGGGCAAGCCATTGATCAATAGCCTCTTTGACTTCCTGACTATTAGTGGATTTTCTTTTTTCAACCCAATAATCCCTCTCTGAAAAATAAGCACAAGCGGGAAGTACCAACCTTTGACCCCGTACAACGCTCATCATATGATGAAACAATACGCAGGCCAGACAATTTCCCTTGTGAGGGCAATTGTGCGCCGGACACGGACAGTCTTCCCGTATCAACAAGTCTTCGACACCTCTTTTATTAATTGCTTCCAAAATGTCGCGATTCATATCAGAATCGATTTCTTTTCTGGCTATACGATGCTTCATCTTCTCTCTGATTGACAAACCTGACAAATTCCTTTCCCAAATTACACCACGCCAGCACTTGCTGACAGGCTTATTTTATAAGAGTTTAATAAACCTTAATATCGTTATAAAGCCCTACAAACAGGAAGCCCACTGCTTTAATCCATGCATTGCTGCCTCGTCAAAATGCTTATCACAGCGGAAGCCTTTTTGAACAAGTTGTGCACCTGCCTTCTTGATTACTTTCTCCAGCATGATCACGGCATAACAAAATTTTTTATATTCTGAATCTCCCTTCCCAAACACTGCGGCCCGTTTGGACGACAGATCCATACCGCTAATATACTCGTACACGGGGATCATATCCATCTGCAAATTTCCCACACCCCATGTTGAGGCCCCTAAAATAATAAGGTCTGCCCGGGTCATTGTTTCAGGGGTCGCATCCAATGCATTGACAATCCGGGTTTTATATCTGTCATTGATTTCATCGGCAAGGGCATAGGCTATTTCCTCTGTCGCACCGGTAACCGATCCATATATTATGACAGCTCTTTCCATGGTCGCTTCTTTGCTAATTGAAAATTTTCCCGCAAATTATTGTCATAATAACTATTTACAGGAGCTCTGATTTCTAAAGCTCAATAATTGTACCTACCGCGTTTAAAACAAAGGCTTCGGGGAACTCCCTTTCAAAAGCCCTTATGGCCTTGTATCCGGTGCAATGACAAGGTACAAGGACCTCGGGAGAAAATTTTTTCATTTCCTGTACCGTGCTTGCAATAACAGGCTCAAAATGCGGTCCTGTCAGGTGAAATCCTCCCATAACCGCGTGGATCTTATCGCTGCCGGTTATCTGCCGGGCATAAAAAAGCGTGTTAATTATCCCGGAATGCCCGCATCCGGTGATCACCACCAACCCTTTATTTCTCACCAGGATCGCCAGCCCCTGATCATCCCTGATGTGGTCCTTATACAATTGCCCTTCCTTTTTATAATAAGTGGTGGGCATGCCTTTCTCAAAATCCACCTGCCTTGGAATCTCAGTGAGTGTAAGCATGTATCCCCCCGCCAGAAGCGTTGGTTCAGTGACCTCTATAATACTGCTCCCCGTAGCCTCAACATCCTCCTTCTTCAATGAAGGTATAGGCACTTCACTGCCGTCGGAAAAACTGTGGATACGTTCTTTAAGGAATGCATGGGGATGAACAAAGACTTCGGCAGAATGCGGGAGTGACCCCAGCACAGATTTCAATGCACCTATATGATCATGATGGCCGTGGGAAAGAACAAAACTTTCCATCTCAGCCGGATCTACCCCCAGTGCTGACAAATTGTGAGGCATTGCCAGGTTCGATACACCGAAATCCATAATAACGGCATGATGATCCTGTCCGTCCCATACCTCGATCAAAAAACTGAGGCCGTGTTCGGCCAGCAGCGGCGGGGTTCTTCTGCCCTCTTTTACCATGGGAGGCCTTAGCACGTGATCACTGTTTTTCAAAAATACGTCACTGTAATTATCAACCAGCGTGGTAATCCGAACACTGGTTGCCGGCTTTAAAGATGGTATCCGGCCCGTCTTGCCCATATTCACCTCTCTTGTCACCCTGCTGCGTATTGGCCCGGTGTTGGCTTTTCTATACCTTGTATGCGGTTGTCACCGCATCGCGCATTGCATCAATTATCATACCCGGCGCCCTGGAGTCCCCGATATTATATACTGGTATGTTCACCGTCTTTTTAAGCTCTTCATACAATTCATTTTTGGATCTGTTTCCCAAAGCGTATATTACCGCATCCGCAGTTATCTCCACCTCGGTGTGTTCGCCCTGGCTTAATGGTTTACAGGTAACACAGCCTTTAGATATTTTATTTACCTCGTGGCCGGTTATCACTTCCACATTGTGGCCCTCCAGCCTTCGGAAAAAATCATTGCGGGAAATAATATTCATATCACCGGCAATCTGGGGCAGCATATCGATAATAGAAACCTTATATCCAAGCCCGGCAAGGTACTCCGATGTTTCACATCCTACTAGACCTCCGCCTATCACCGCCACTCTGTCTCCATTAATCTCTTCGGTTCCCTGCAAACATTCAAATGCTGACAGGACCTGAACATCGCTTTCTATATCAAAAGGCAATATAAAAGGTGCCGCCCCCGTGGCCACGACAATCGCATCAGGATTGCATTCTTTAACAGTGCTGGTTGTAACAGTTGTGTTCAGGTTAACCTTAATACCCCTCTTAATGACTTCCATTACCAGATAATCCTTGAAATCTCCTATCTTCTCCTTATGAGGCGGGACCCGGGCCAGCAACAACTGCCCCCCCAGTTCCTTGTTGGCTTCAAAAAGGATTACCTCGTGGCCCATTTCGTGCAAAACAATGGAATTTTGCATTCCAGCCGGACCTCCGCCTATAACCATAACTTTTTTTGACTTGTGCAAAGAAGCAGCAAGTGTATGGGAAAGCTCCTTCTCATAGCCCATCATGGGATTAACCGTGCACCTGATGGCCTTGGCCTCAAAAATCCGCCTGGAAGCACAACAATTACATAAAATGCACGGTCGTATTTCCCGGGCTTTGCCCTGGCGCGCTTTTTTTGCCCAATATGGATCAGCCAGGATTCCCCTGCCAATAACCACAAAATCGGCTTTGCCGTCAGAGATTATTTCATCGGCCTTTTGGGGATCCCTGATTACACCCACAGCGGCAACCGGGACATCCACAACCTTTTTAATTTCTCCTGCCAGATATGCTTTCCATCCTTCCTTATAGCCGGACGGCTCAATATGTTTTTCAGGGGTAAACCCGCTTCCCGCTGTTACATGAATCAGGTCTGCACCCGCCTTTTCAAGCAGACCGGATACTTGTTTTGCCTCTGATAGTGACAAACCCCCGTTAACAAACTCATCCCCGTTAATACGAAATGACAGGGGATAACCTTTTCCTAAAAGGGACTTGATTTTTTCCACAACTCTTAGAGGAAAACGCATGCGATTTTCCAGGTCCCCTCCAAATTCATCTGTTCTTTTATTGGTAAGCGGTGAGATAAACTGGGCGAGAAGATAGGCGAATCCCCCATGAAGTTCAATCAGGTCAAAACCGGCTTTCCGTGCTCTTACAGCCGCCTGTCCGAATTTCTCGACGATTTCGGCAATCTCTTCTTTAGTGAGAGGCTGCGGAATTTCCCCGTACGACGAGGTAGGCAGATCAGAGGGACCGCCCGGCCGTATTCCTCCTGTTCTTGCAGAAGAGGTGGCAGCGCCTGCGTGATTGAGCTGGAGCGCGACTCTGGATTCCGGTGCCGCTTCCTTAATCGTTTCAACTAAACAGGACAGACCGGGCAAAAACAGGTCATCATCTATCCTTAACTGGGTTGCCCCGTTTCGCCCTCTGGGATAATCTACATTCGCGTTTTCGACAAAAATCAATCCGATTCCGCTCTTTGCGCGTTCAACATAGTAATCAGTCTGCTTCTGGGTGACTTCCCCGTATGCCGAAGCAAAATTGGTGGCCATCGGCGCCATTATTACGCGGTTCTCTATCGCAAGATCCCCGATATATCCCTTTGAAAAAAGGTGCCGGTACATTATAAAAAACCCCTTTCATGCCAAAAAATTACAAAAAAAATTATGAAGCACGCCGGTATGCTTTAACGCCCTCCTCGTAAAGATCGCCCCCGTAAATATCGTTTATTACGATCAAAGGCATATTTTCGACTACCAGCCTGCGAACCGCCTCTGTTCCCAGATCCGAATAGGCAATAATTTCGGCCGAGCGCACAGTTTTGGCCATAAGTGCGCCCGCTCCTCCAATGGCAGCCATGTAAACAGCCTTATACTCATGCATGGCTTCTTTGACAAACGGCGCCCGCATACCTTTCCCAATCATGCCCTTCAAACCATTCTCTATGAGCCTGGGGGTATAAGGGTCCATGCGGTAACTGGTGGTCGGGCCTGCTGCACCAATCGTCATGCCGGGTTTTGCGGGTGTAGGCCCGACGTAATATATTACCTGCCCGTCAAGATCAAAAGGCAGCGATTCGCCGCTTTCAAGTGCTGCAACAAGCCTTTTATGGGCTGCATCCCGGGCCGTGTATATAATCCCGCTGAGCAATACACGATCCCCCGCCTTCAGGTTTTTGATCACTTCGGCGTCAAACGGTGTTTGAAGATAAACAGGAGCCCCCATCTCCTTTCCCTTCCCTTTCCAGTTTTGAATTCATTCATTAAATCTTTCCGATGCCTGCTTAAAGCTGGATTGTCTTGTGCCTGGAGGCATGGCACTGGATGTTTACAGCCACCGGTATACTGGCAATATGAGTGGGCATGGTTTTAATATGTACTGCCAGGGCCGTCACCCGTCCTCCAAGACCCTGGGGCCCTATGCCAAGTAAATTGATTCTGTTTAGCCAATCAAGTTCCAGGCGACCGGTTTCCTCGTCTTCGTTGGGGGTTCCCAGGGGTCTGAAAAGCGCCTTTTTGGCCAGCAAAGCCGCCATTTCCATGGTGCCTCCCATACCGACGCCGACTATGATTGGCGGACACGGGTTGGAACCCGCCTCGGCTACTCTTTGAACCACAAAGTTCCCGGCCCCTTCAACTCCTAATGACGGCGCAAGCATCGTGACCCTGCTCATGTTTTCCGAGCCAAAACCTTTGGGAGCCATGGTAATCTCCAGGCAGTCTCCTTCCACAAGCTCCAGATGAATCACGGCCGGGGTATTATCCCCTGTATTTTCACGGGTGACGGGATCACAGACGCTTTTTCGCAAATAACCTTCCCTGTAACCCCTTCTGACTCCTTCATTTACAGCCCCGGTCAGGGAACCCCCGTCTATATGAACCTCTTGTCCCAGTTTAATAAGAACCACTGCCATGCCGGTGTCCTGGCATATCGGAATTTTTTCCTCCCTTGCAACACCGGCGTTTTCAATTAACCTGCCGAGAATCTCCCTGCCTGTGGGTGAAGTTTCCTCGGCTTGAGCCCTTTTAAGGGCGTCAAGAACATCCTCGCCCAGTTCAGTGTTAGCCCTGATAGCCAGATCACGCACAGCCTGCACTATTTTATCTGTATGGATTTCCCGCATTTGCCTTTTCCGTAAAAACCCAAAGTTTCACGATATGCATCACATGTTATCTCCGCATATGAGACAACAAACTTTTTTATTCCTCTTGGAGCGCACCGGCTTTAGCAAGCGCTATAAAATGGGCCACGTCAATTTGTTTTGGACATACAAAAGAACAGGCAAAGGAAGAATGGCAGCGATAAACCCCGTGCTCGCTGAATAGGCAGCTCAATCTTTCTTGCTTTTCCAGTTCCCTCGGATCCATGGCCCGTACAATGGCGGCCAGCATGGCGTTTGGGCCGAGAAACTTCCTGGTGCTGGAAATACAGGCTGAAGTACAGCAAAAACAATTAATACATCGCGTGGCCTCCAGGTAGCGCTCCATTAATTTCGGGGAGATTTGATGTTCCTTGCCCCCGGCGGGCGGGGGCTTGGGATTTATAATAAAGGGCTTTACCTTATGAACACGCTCATAGGCTTTTTCCATATCTATAACCAGATCCCGAACAACAGGTGCCACGTTGTCAAGCGGCTCAACATCAAAGGTGGTTGTCTTAAACAAATCAACGGCATTTTCCACAAGAAGTTCACAGGCCAAAAGCGGCTTGCCGTTAATTTTTACTGAACATGCCCCGCACTGTCCATGTTCACAGGAAGAAGACCATGTAAGAGTCGGATCATCCTCATCGTTGATTTTCCTGAAAAGGTCGACAAACCTCGTTATACCTCCTGCTTTTAACCGGTAAGTTTGAACCCGCGATTTTTTTTCTTCAGGATCATATCTGTGAATATTTAACGTTATATCGTATGTTCCCATAGAGTCCGCTCACTTTTTGAAATTTGCCCGAAACAGATCGTTGCTAATACTTTCGCTCTATAATATCGAATTTTTCATAATTCACTTCACCCCCGCGGAAAATGCTCATATCGACTTCCCGCCAGCCAATCTCTATTTGTCCGAATTGCGGCATGCTTAAAATAGTATGATAATTAAATTCCTCGCTGCGGTTCGGGTAATCATCCCGGAAATGGGCCCCCCTCGATTCCTTCCGATGCATGGCGGCCTCGCTGATTGCAATGGAAATTGTCAAAAGATTGTCAAGTTCCCACCTGCTCATCAATTCCTGGTTCATGACCAGGCTTTGCCCATTTAATGCCGCCTGTTCAGCCTGTGCCTTTAAATCCAGAATTGTTTCGATCGCTTCGCTTATGTCTTTTTCCGAGCGGAAGACCCCGACCTTCTGAGTCATCGTACTTCGCAGGGAATTTCTAATCCGGCCTGTGTTATTTTCGCCCCTGGCCTCGAAATAGTCCTCAAATTTTTTTTTGTATACCTCTCCATTTATATTCTTAACAGAATTCGGCTCTGCATCTATACGCTCTGCAATTCTGTCACCTACAAATTTTCCCATGGTAATCAACTCAAGCAAAGAATTGGTGGCCAGTCTGTTGAATCCATGAAAGCTGGCAGCCGCACATTCACCCACTGCATACAGACCCTCGATCACCTGCCTGCCGCCATCCTCAACTTCGCCGAATTCATTGGTCGGGATTCCCCCCATATGGTAATGATTGCTCGGTCTTACAGGGCAAAGCTCAGTTCGCGGATCCAGATTAAGATAATGCATAAAAAAACTGTTAACCTCCGGGATCTGCTTTTCATGAACCTCTTTGGACAAATGGCGAAGATCTATCCAGACATGCTCGATATTATGATCCGGATGCAGTATTCCCCTGCCCTCCCGGATCTCTGATTCAATGGCACGTGCCACCAGGTCCCTGGGGGCAAGCTCCTTCATCTTGGGAGCATATTTTACCATAAAAGGCTCATTGTCCTTGTTGCGCAAAATTCCCCCGACCGAGCGCAACGTTTCACTGGCCAGAATTCCCGGCCCAACGATTCCCGTGGGATGGAATTGCACTGCCTCGGGATCCATTACCGGAAGCCCGGCATCCATAACCAGCGCCAATCCGTCGCCGGTGTTTTGCCGGCAATTGGTCGTGACATTGAAAACCTGTCCGCTGCCTCCCGAAGCTATAACGGTCGCCTTGGCTAAAATTCGTAAAAAGGTTCCGGTTTTTTGAGAAAAAACAATACAGCCAAAACACCGGTCATCCCTGATCAGCAGCTCAACCGCGACACACTGGCTGATAAACGTGATATTTTGTTTAAGACACTCGCCCCATGTAGTGTCCATAATCCCTTTTCCGGTCCTATCGGCTTCAAACACAGCACGGAAAGCAGATACCTCCCCGAAATTTCGCGTATGCCCGCCAAAAGTACGTTTGCTCAAACTTCCGTACTGATCCCTGGAAAAATGCATCCCCCGGTTTTCCAGCCATAATATCTGGTCCCAGGCCGATTCACAGATTTTTTTCACTACATTCTGATCAGCCATGCAATCAGAACCCTTCCAGGTATCAAACATATGGAAAGCTAAAGCGTCATTGGGGTCAGAGGGATCTACAGCAGCCAGGCCGCCCTGGGCAGTCGAGGTGTGAGATTTCTGGGGATGGGAAACTTTGGTCAGGGCTATAATTTTTGCATCAGGCTTTCGCTCAAGAATCTCGGCAGCCACGCGCATTCCGGCTCCCCCGGCACCAATAATTAACGCATCACAGTTCATGGTCTCAGTTACTTTTAAGTCAGGCTTCATGACAGCTCCTATCAAATCATTATGATCAGCCTGAGCCCTGTCCAGGCGAACAACAAGGTTACACAACTTAACAAAACCACCACGCCAATCTTAATCTTCTCCGAGGCGATGTAATCCTGGCTTATGGAGTAAACTCCGTAAGCTCCGTGATAAAGCACACCAGCTAACAGCGAAAAATCAACGATCTTTATAAAAGGGTTGCCCATACGCTCAATAATTGTTTGGGCTTCGTGCCCGATTTCCGGGTTAAGGTGCATAAAAAGCATGTGGGCGGGTATCATTAACAGGAGATAGATACCGGAAATTCTTTGAAGCTTCCAAAACAACGAGGCACCTGAAGCCTTGAGTTTCTTTATTGTGATGTAGACAATACAGGCCGAGGCCGCTGCCATGTAGACCCAAAAAAAAGCAGCCGAAACTTGCTGGTCTCCTATAATCATAAAAAACGCCAGCAAAATTGTATACACGCCGCCTAAAAACAGCACCCATTTCAGTAAAATTTCTTCTTTTCTTATTTGAAAGATTTCATAAAGAATCAGGCGGCCGCCGTTTAATGCGTGATAAATTACCGGTATAGCCAATAGCCATTCAAGAACAACAAACAATATAAATCCGAATATTTTCATCTGGGAATTAAACTTATCCGGTTGGCTCAAGCCGGAGAGGGTAATGATATGGAGCCATACATACAACAGAAGCAAAACCCCGGTTGCCCTTTGTGCCCAGGCTGCCCAAAAAGCCCACCCCCTGGTTCTGTGCAAAATTTTAAGATAATATTTCAGCTGAGCATGGTCGCCAAGCAATTTTGTAATCGAGGTTGATCCCGCCACCGGTTGCCTCCTAAGCAATTTTGAGATACTTGCCTATAGCCTTTTCTTCAGATTTATTGCTCATATAGTTTTATGATTTTGACCCCTCCATTTGGACATACATCCATACAGCGATCACAAAATGTACACTCGTCTTCATTTTCCTCAACTACCCGGAGATGTTCATCCTTTATTTCGAAAACCCCCACGGCGCAAACATCGACAAGTGACCGGGCTTTATCGGCACCTCCGCATTTCTTCTCGTCGACTGAAATCCGCACGAATTCACCCATCTATATCACCCCTTTTTGTTTCCTGTATTCATTCTTTTGAAGCTATCCTGCCGGCAAGCTCCAATATTTTTCGTGCCTGTGCGATAACAGGATAGTCAATAAATTTCCCGTCCATCTGGATAGCGGCCTGCCCGCTTTTCTCGGCTTTTTCATAGGCGTCGATCACTTTGCGGGCAAACGTTATTTCCTCTTGCGTTGGTGAGAAAACAAAATTGCAGAAATCAACCTGGTTGGGATGTATACAGAGCTTGCCTCCAAATCCCAAGCTCTTGCCGCGCCGCACATCGGCTTCAAACGCCTCGCGGTCCTTAAGATCAAGCATAAAAGGGCTGTCAAGGGGCGGTGCAATTTCTGCTGCACGGCATCCGATCGCAATTTTTGCCCTGGGATATGCAAGTTCCTCGCCGGTTTTCGAAAGCTGCACCCCCATATCCAGACAGAAATCAGCCGACCCGAAAGCTATTGTCCGCAGGCGCGGCGGTTCTGTTTTTGCCGAGGCAATCTCAAATGTGTTTTCCACCCCTAAAGCCGTTTCAACAAGCACAACCAGGCCGATTGAGCCTTGTTTTATGCCGGCGGCGGCTTCGGCAGCCTGTATAAGTTCCGCCATATGTTTTACGTCTTCGGCTTTCTCCACCTTGGGCAGCATAATTGAATCCAGCCCGCTGCATACGATACTGCCCAGGTCACCCTCGGTCAAATCCGTATCAAAACCATTTACACGCACCATGAGCTTTCGGTGCACATGCTCTTTAATTTTTGCTTCAACCACGGGACGCACCTTGATTTTTTCAGCAACGGGTACCGCATCCTCCAAATCAATGATAATTAAATCCGCCGCCGTGGCCACAGCCTTATCCACCCGATCCGGCCTGTTTCCGGGAACAAACAAAGCAGATCTTGTAATTCCTATCTCATCCATCTACAGATCACCCTTAAGCTCGCTTTCTATTCGATCCAGAAACTTATACATATATTCAATACGTTCTTTCCCAAGCTTTTCAGCTTCTTTGGTATGGAAGGTGTCTTGAACTTTTCCAAGCATGTTTCTTAAATAATCCGGAAAATCCTTTATTCTTCCATTGTAGGAGCCATCAATTAGACCTCTTATGACAGCTCTTAATATGCCTATGGCGCCGATATACTCCAATGCATCCGAATCCTGTCCCACTTTTCCTTCTATAGAGGCCGGCGCCGGGCCTCCGTAGCGGCTGTGGGACTCAAGCACGTGCAAAGCCGTGCCGACTTTATCCTCCTTAAGGCCGGCATCACGCAAAATATCTTCGGCCACGGGCTTGCCTGCTGTATAATGTTTCCCCCTGTCATAAAGCACGCCTATATCATGAACCAGGGCCCCTGCAACCAAAGCCTCCATGTCCGCCCCCTCGGCCGGACCCAGTTTCTGGCACCATTCTGTCATTCTTTCAACATGATCCGGGCTTGCTACTTTCTCATCTTCCAACATGGAAGATACCCGCTCCCATATCTTTTTTTCCGTATCATTAAGCTCCATCTGTCCTCCTTACAAATAATCCTTTAGTATCCTGCTGATATCCGAAAAAGAATCAGCCACATGGATACCGGCCTCCCGGAGACGTGAAATTTTACCGCGCGCACTGCCACGGTCTCCTTCAACAATAGTAGCCGCATGCCCGAAGCGGACCCCGGGCATTTCATCCACGAATTTTCCGGCAATAAAAGCTACAATCGGAAGTTTGATTTTATTTTCCATAACATAATCAGCCAGTCTTTCCTCAATAACACCGCCCGGTTCACTAAAAAGCACGACAGCCCTTGTATCAGGGTCTTTATCAAAAAGCGGGATCAAATCGATAAAGTTGGAGCCAACTACCGGATCACCGCCGATACCGACACAGGTACTTTGCCCGATACCGTTATTTGTAAGCAAATTTGCGACCTCGGTTGTCATTCCGCCGCTTCGCGATGCAATCCCTACTTCTCCCGGCTTATAGGCCTTTACCAGATCGTCAACCGGCCCCCCGGCCATGCCAAGTTTAATATGCCCGGGAGAAATCAATCCAAGAGTGTTGGGCCCTATAATTCTTGCTTTCTTTTCATCCGCCATTTCAAGAATTTCTATAGTATCTCTGCGGGGAACGCGTTCACTTACTATTACTATCAGCTTTATTTCGTTTTCTATGGCCTCCTGGGCTGCCCCCTTAACAAGTGCCGGAGGCACCGATATAATGGACACCTCGGCTGAATGCTGCCGCATGGCCTGGCGGACCGTGTCATAGACCGGCACACCATAAACAGATTGCCCTTTTTTGCCGGGAGTTACACCGGCCACAACCTGGGTGCCGTAATCCATCATGTCCTTTGTAAATGCCGAGGCCTCTCGTCCTGTTATTCCCTGAACAATGACCCTGGTATTTTCATTTGCCAGTATAGGCATCGCTCTTTCCCTTTCCCCTGCTTATAATTGCTAACCTTGTGACACAGCCATTTGTGCTGCCTGGTCAATTGAAACTTTCCGGTCGCAGTAACGGACACCATATTTTTTAAGGATTTTAATGCCTTCCTCTTCCCAGGCACCGGGCACTCTAAATACCGCCACAGTTTCCGATGGTTTTTCCCCGGCCTCCAGAATTCCTTTAATAATACCGCGCGCGACCAGATCCACGCGCGTATTGCTGACTACGTTCATAATAACAGCTATCTGTTCAACTCCCGGCTTTGAAAGTATATGCCTGGTCAACTCCTTGACTTTCTTCACGGAAGGATTCCCGCCTATCTCGCAGTAATTGGCCGGTTTCCCCCCATGGGCGCGTATTGCGTCAAACGCGGTCAGGGAAGCTCCACCTCCCCCGATAATCAATCCCAAATTCCCGTCAAACTCTATAACACGGCCCGCCACGCCCCGATGGTCCAGATTGTCGATTTCAGCCGCCTTGCGCTCGAAATCAGTCTGAGAATGAAGAAATTCATATCTTGAGCCGTCTTTTTGAAGACCAGCCAAATCTTTATGGCGAAACAAAGCATCATCGTCTATATCCAGGTGACAATCCAAAGCAATTAACTCATTTTCCCTGGTAAGGACTAGCGGGTTTATCTCGGCAATCGTGGCATCTTTTTCAATAAATATAGTAGCCAGCTTCGAGAGGACCGATCCAACACCCAATAACAGTTTGTCCGAAATACCTGTATCTGCGATAATCTGGCGCGCCTTATATTCAGCAAGGCCGTCGCGGAAGGTGAAATGTTCCCGGCATATTTTTTCCGGCTCCTTTTGCGCCAGTTCTTCTATATCAATTCCGCCCTCGCTTGAAAAAATGGCTACAGGCCTTTTTTTTACAGTGTCATAGGTGACTGCCATGAAAAATTCATTTGCAACCTCCACCTTTTCCTCAATTAAGACCATGGCAGGCCGATATCCCTGAATCTCGGTTTCAAAAACGCTTTGTATTTGCCTGTCAAGTTCCGGCTCTTCATCAGAATCCAGAACACCCCTCTGCTTTTTCCGCCCTCCAATCGGAACCTGGGACTTAATAACACAAGGCCCGTAATTTATATCCGCCGGGTCTTCATTCCGGGAGAGCAGAGTCCCTTTCGGTGTCTTAATTCCATACTGCGTCAAAATTGATTTGGCTTCATATTCAAGCAACCTCACAATGGTCCCCCTTTAAATTACGGCAGAATGCCTGATTTTGAGTAAATACAAATATCAAATCTATATGCTTCCTCCCATATCGAAACCATCGCGAACAGCCTCAAGAATTCCCTGAGGGGCGGATTTATCCCCAATGACAAATATATCAGAGACCTCCTGCCTGATAACATCTTCAACATCATCGAAAGCAGGCTTGGCACCGGTTGCAATAACCACATGCGAGGCCGGCAGAAACTCTTCATTTCCCATATGCTGGACCCGAACACCTTCTTCAGTAATCTCAAGGGGTTTTGATTTTGTCAGAATACGAACACCATGACTTTCCAGAGCCAGTTCCAGAGGTATCCTGTTAATGTGGTCCAACTCCTTGCAGATACCTTCGAGCATTTCCACGATTACAATATTTTTGCCCTGCTCTGCTAAAAGCTCCGCGGTTTCACAACCTACTTGTCCACCGCCTATAACAACAATATCTTGTCCGGGCAGCTCAACCCCCTCTAACACCATACGGGCGGAAACAGCCTGCCGGCTTTCCAATCCCGGAATCTCCGGCATAACAGGAATGCTCCCGGTAGCCAGTACTGCTATATCAGGTCTGTTTTCTTTTAACCATTCAGGTAATATTTCAGTGGAAGTCTTTACTTCAACATTTGATTTTTTTATCTGGTTGACTAAATAATTTGTAAAAGGAAGGATGTCCTGCTTTCCCGGCGGCAGGGAGGCCAGGAGAAGCTGCCCGCCCAATTCGGAGCCACGTTCCACCAGTAAAACTTCATGTCCTCTTTGCGAGGCGATAAGTGCGGTCTGCATACCAGCGGGCCCGCCGCCGAGAACAAGCACTTTCTTCCTGATCTCAGCAGGTTTGATATTGCTTTTTTCCATTTCATGGCCGGCCTCTGCATTGACCGAACATGCTACAGGGATATTTTTCTCAAGAACATTCTGAAGACACCCCCTGCAGCAGCAAATGCAGGGTCTGATGTCATTACTGCGCCCTTCCATGACTTTTTTAGGCAGCATGGGGTCGGCTATCAGGGGACGGCCGAGCCCGATTAAATCGGCCCGACCTTCCTGGAGAATAGTTTCAGCATATGAAACATTGCCAAGTTTATTAACTGTAATAACAGGAATCGATACCCCTTTTTTTATATTTTCAGCAAGATGAACAATAATGCCATGCGGTGCACGCATGGGGGTTATAGAAGGTATTAAACCCGGATCTTTTGTCGGGGCACCAAAACCCACCGATACATGAATAGCATCTGCGCCCGCCTCCTGGAACCGTCTTGCAATTTCACGGATTTCCTCCAGGGTATTTCCGCCTTCGGGTTCCCGGCCATTCATTCTGATGATAAGCGGGTGCTGCGGGCCGGTTTTTTTCTTTATTTCATCAATGACTTCCAGCACGAACCTGAGTCTTCCCTCAAAATCTCCGCCATACTCGTCTGTTCTCTGGTTTGCCCATGGTGTAAGAAATTCCCCGCACAAATACATATGCGCGCAATGAAGTCCTATTGCGTCAAATCCTGCATCCACGGCTCTGCGCGCTGCTTCGCCGAATTTTACCACCAGTTCCTTTATTTCTTCCTTGGTGAGCTCTCTGGGCACCACCTGGCCGGGAACCGGATGGGGCAAGGCAGAAGGTGCCACCGGTATTTTTCCTCTGGTTACTTTGAGATACCCGTCTTTTGCTGCGCGTCCGGCCCGCCTGCCGCCGTGTGAAAGCTGCATTGCTATTTTTGATCCGTGTTCGTGAACCGCCTGGGTAAGCTTCCGGAGAGCAGGTATATACATATCATCGTCAAGCGGTGTGCTCTCAATAACATTATTGCCTATCGGACTATCTACAATTCCGTCTCCGATTGTTATCAGGCCTGCGCCTCCTTTTGCCCGCTCCTCATAAAACCTGACCATGCTGTCGGTAACAAATCCGTCCTTGTTAAGATTCAGAGACATTGGCGCCATTACGAAGCGGTTCTTTATTTCCATTGAACCAATCGTGCATGGTTCCAATAGTTTCATGATTTCTCCTTAATACAGCGTTCCGGTTAGCTCGGCTATTGACTCCATTGATTCCAAACGTGAAACAGAATCAATAACAGCCCGCGCCCGGCTCTCTGAGATACTGTTGGTGGCCAGGCTCATAAATTTATTCTCTATTTCTTCCCTGGTGAACGGATTCTTATAACTGCCTTTCGGATAATACTCATCCTGTGAAATTTCCTTGCCTTCAGCCGTCCTTATCATAACTCTTGCGGGAAATTTTTCAGGATACAGGGCATCGAGCTCGGGCTCTCCCTTAACCGTAATCTTTTTCATAAAATCTCTAATATTAGAGTCGTGTACTCTTTTTTCCGTAAAGTTGTTAAGGGTTACCTCGCCATCTATAGCAGCAAGGGCAATGCAGAAAGGAACGCTTAAGCGTGCTGCAAGAAGTGTCTGAGGGTCATAGTTGCAAAACGCCTTCTCAACCGCGTTATAAGTTTTTACTGAAATGCTCTCTATCTTGTCGGCCTCAAGATGCTCATGGGCCACTATATCCATAACAGCTTTTATGGAGGTGTGGCTCGCCAAAATAGAAGGAAAGGCCTTATATCCGTTTACCAGGATTTCGAAAGGGTTGCCCAGATTCTCGGAAATCTTTTCTATTTTGGGCTGTGTTGAATAGGCATAGCAATAACCTTTTTCATAATCGAACATATTTGCCGGACCCCCAGCCCCCTCGTCAACCAGAAGGGCGGACAGGATCCCGTTCATTGCCGCCGTACCGGCATGCAGGCTCTTGGTGATATCCCCGAATTCAATACAGGCGATGGAGCCTGAAGCAAAATCAGCGGCAACACCCAAAGCAAGATTCATCTTTTCAGCCGTAAGCCCGAGGAGCTTGCCGGCAGTGGCGGCCCCCCCGATCGTGCCGTTCATGCCGGTGGAGTGCCAAAACCGCATCAAATCAGGCATAACGCTTTGCCCCACCTTGGTTGCCGCCTCAAAACCCAGGGCGATCGCCAGAATTACGTCTTTTCCTGAAGCATTAATCTTTTCACCCAGGGCCAGGGCCGCGGGCACAACAGCCGCGCTTGTATGCGTAAGGGCCGCCTGATGGGTATCGTCAAAATCAATAGAATGTATAAAACAACCGTTTGCAAAAGCTGCAAACAATTCATTGGTCTTATGTCCGTCTGCGATAATTGTTGATTCTTTGGTTCCTCCCAATGACTTTACCACCCGCAATACCGGCGCCAGCGCCTCGCTTTCAAGCCTGGCGCCCGCAAGACCACAGCCCAAGCTGTCAAGCACGCTGGTTTTTACACTAGCAATAACACTTTCCGGCAAATCGGTAATCGAAGTATCAGCAATAAAGGTTGAAAGAACTTCGGTAGACTTCATATCCGCTCCTTTCGGATTTCATTCTTCCATCTTAACATCCGCCCATTCTTCTATTAGCTGGGCAATGGAGGTATGCCCTTTCGGGCCGTAGCCCTGGCTCAATGCGAAACCAAAAATCTGATGAATCATGTTTGCCGTAAACATGGGAACCTTAAGCTCACGGCCGAGCCGGGTCAAAATATCGAGATCTTTATTAAAAAGCTCTATCCGAAAGCCATCGTCAAATTGCCTGGTAAGCACAAATCTTGGAAACTTCCACTCTGTGGAATAGCTCCTGCCGGTACTTACCTGGAGCACATCCACTACTCTTTTGGGATCAAGGCCCGCCTTGGTAGCAAGGGCAACCGCCTCGGAGGTCGCAACCATCGAACATCCCGAAAGAAAATTGTTGACGGCCTTCATGGTATGGCCCGAGCCCACAGCCCCCATATGGAAAATATTTTTCCCCATGATTTCAAAAAGGAATCTGCACTGATCAAAAAGGTCCTGGTCTCCGCCTACGATAATACTAAGCGACCCCTTTTCCGCTCCTACAACACCGCCGCTCACCGGGGCGTCAAGCATACGCATGCTCTTTTTCTCAAGTTCTTTTGCAATCTTTAGCGTGCTCATTGGATAGGCCGTTGTCATTTCTATTAACACGGAACCTTCGGCCGCACCCGCCATAACCCCTTCATCTCCAAAAACCACATCCTCCACTATTTCCGAGTTCGGCAGAATTGTTATAACCGGATTGCCTCTTTCGGCAACCTCCCTGGGTGAAGAGGCGATATTCGCCCCGTTTGCCTTTGCTTTGCTGCATGCCTCAGGGTCAACGTCATATCCCACAACATTATATCCTGCATCAAGCAGGTGCTTTGACATGGGCAAGCCCATCATGCCCAGCCCTATAAATCCTATTGACTCAAACATTTCAAATACCTCCCTTGAATACGATTTTGTCGGCTGTTGGTAAAAAGAAAGCGCATCTTATATTCCCTAAGATGCGCTTTCATCTTTCATCCGTCTTTATCCCATGAAATCATCGACCCCTTTTTCCTTCATCTCGGCTTTCAAATCACCGATTCTGGGATGGGCCCTTCCCGAATTCGCCAGGGCCGCAACAATGACAATTTCATCAGAGCGGGGAGCGTCGGGGATCCTGACTTCCAGGGTCTGGTGATGAGACCTGGTATGATCGTCAATCCAATGTTTAATCGGAACATCTATGGGGGAACCGGCAGATCCTCTTTTCTCCGAGGAAGGCAGCAATGATTTTCCGCCCCCTATCGCGTCTCTAAAAGGCTTGCCCCATTCCACTGTATGAATGAGCGCGGAACCATGTTCTATTTCTCCATCCAAACCTACAAGCGCTCCCTTCCCGTAACCTTCCACATCGGCATCAAGGGCTTTTCTCGCCCTCGGCACAAGCTCCTTTGCAAGATAAGTGCTGTATTCCTGAATCAAAGGGGTCAAATCCTCCTGATACTTTCCCGCATAAGGGTTTGAAATTACGGCCATGCTGGCAGCCATCCGTATCGGCCCCTCTACTTCTTTAAACCCTTCTACAAATGTCTCTTCAACCATGGTCACTATCTTCCGGATTTTCATCACTTAGTCCTCCTTAAAAGTAAATATTTCGTAAAGTCCTGAGACCGTAACTATAGGAACCGACAAACTTGTATTTATTCGTATACCTCCTTTTCCAGCACCTTTAAATCATGGCCGGGTAATACCGTGTCAGCTATTTTCTCCATTTTTTCCAGGGAAGAATAACAATCAAAAAGATTGACATGTATCCCGGGAGGTATATGAACAAACTGCTCATTGCCTTCCCAATTCTCGAACAAAGGACAGCTATCGCCTGCTATTAAGCAGGGGCCGCTGTCTAATTCCACCAATACGCCCTGGAAACCGACCGTATGGCCGGGAAGGGGCACAAGACTGACACCTTTTTCAATCTCTTTTTCACCCTCAACCAGGGTAATACGATCCAGCGACTCAAGCCATGGAGGCGTTAAGCCGATTAATTGGGATTCGTAATACCCGGCCTGGCACATCAGGGGAGCTATTGCATAACGGAGTTCTTCGGCCTGGACCAAAATCCTCGCGTTCGGGAAAAGACGATTGTTAAAACAGTGGTCCCAATGAAGGTGGGTGTTAACAATTATGTCGATATCCGAACTTTCAAGACCCAACTCTTTAATGGCTTCAACAGGGTCCTCGCCTGGCTTTCTCTCAAGCGGGTGATGATATTTAGCTGCCCAATCCGGATCGCTTCCGCCCGTGTCAACTAAAATCCTCTTTCCGGCTCCTTCTATAAGATACATCAAAACGCAGGATTGAATTTTAACCCCCTGATCAATGAGATAAGTAAAGTTTGATTTTTCAGCCTGAAGAAAACGGCCTGTGGAAAGAGGCCTGATT
The DNA here is from genome assembly GCA_021737565.1 of Desulfobacteraceae bacterium. Taxonomy (GTDB): domain Bacteria; phylum Desulfobacterota; class Desulfobacteria; order Desulfobacterales; family Desulfosalsimonadaceae; genus Desulfosalsimonas. The sequence continues at coordinate 27,358 of JAIPDS010000003.1, forward strand.
CGCAAATTTGACATTTCCCCTCCTAATCAAAAATTCTAAAACTTCTTTTACAGGATTTACTTTATACAACGGGAGATCAATGAGGCTCACTCTTTACCTGAAAACATTGCATCAGCTTACGAATGTCATCCAGATCTTCCATATTGTTAAGTAAAGAAAGAGAGGCTTCGATGGCCTTTTCAGGAAGAATGCCGGTACAGCAGTCAATATATTTTTCCCGAACCTCAGTGGGGGTCAAAGGATTTTCAGGAGATCCCCTGGCCTTTTCCACTCTGGCCTCAAGGACACTGCCACCGCCAAGGTATACCTTTACAGTGGTCGGGCCGAACCCTTTAGGCTCAGTACTGTCCCCGCAATTGTCAACCTTTCTTTCAACCCGGGCTATCATAGACTGGATAGAATCTGTCTTAACCTTTTTGTCATGAAAGGATTTGCCGCTCACATGGCCGTCGAGCAGCGCAAGGGCAAGGCATCCCTCTATACTGAATTTTGCTTCAAGGCCCGTAACCGGCTCGCGGTGATTTAAAATCTGATCTGCAAGATCATGAAGATATGCTTCCACACGCTCAATTTTTCGGGCATCGTATTGAGGTCTCTGAGTTATTTCCAGGGCGGCGTCAATTCCGGGATGTGTAAAAGCGCACGAAGGGTATTTTTTTAGAATAATACCCGGGTCTTCAATGTCAAAGGGGTTTCCCAGTTTTCCCGAAAACATGGCTGTCTCTTCACCTTCAACACTGCAAGCCCCGAAAATACCGAGAAACCCGCGCGGTCCATCCATTATGGCCTGGTCGCCCGTCCAGCCCTTACTGGCAAGAAGCGCTGCAATAACTCCGTTTTCCGAGGCCCTTCCCGCATGAAATGATTTTGTCATTGTCCCAAAATTACGTTGGAGGCCGCATGCCTGAGACGCAGCCAGAGCAAGAGCGCTCCGCAATTTCTCTGCGCTGAGGCCGAGCAGTTTGGCGGCCGCTACAGTCGCTCCCATGGTACCCAGTGTGCAGGTGGCATGCCATCCCTTTTCATAATGAACCGGATTTAATACGTATCCCAGCTTTACGGCCACCTCCAGGCCAATTATGTAGGCTTCCAGGGCAGCCTTGCCGCTTGCGCCGAGCCATTCGCTCACGGCAAGGCATGCCGGAAGCACTGCGACTGTCGGATGACCATACATGGGCTGGCTTACATCATCAAAATCAAGCACATGGCCTGAAATGCCGTTAGCCAGGGCTGACCAGGCAGGATGTGATTCCATGTCGGTGCCTATTATGGTAGCTCCTCCCCCAACACTCTGTTGCCGAATCATATCCTGGGCAATCCTTGCGGATTCCTCTTTGGATCCCCCCACGGTTACACCAAGAAAATCGGTGATCAGGAGATTTGCCTTTTGGAGCACATCTGCCGGGATTCCGGAGATCTCTTGTCTCTCAATAAAATCGGCCAGCCCTGCTGTTATTTCCCCTTTTTCCATAATGACGCCTTGACTTAATGACAGCAAAATGAATCAAAAATATCCTGAAAAATTTTTGAATACATTTCCTTTTTATCCACTGCAGTAGTGGTGTGAAGAACAACTAATCTGTCTGAGTGCGGGCATATGAAATATACCTGGCTGCGGTGCACTTTCATCCCGCGTTTAATAACGAATCCTTTTTTTATTATAAATTCAACTTCCTCGCAGATGGCAAAATGGTTATTCAGGGTTATTGCTTTTTCATCTATAACCCTGAATTTGGAAAAATCCGTCTTCATGCCTTTGCGCACATTGTGACGATAGGCTTCCAGCGAATTTGCCACCACGTCAAAAAAATCAGGATCCTCAAAAGACGGCATGTCCTCATCTTTTAATGCCGGCTTGCCGGCACTGACCAGGCTCGCCGCAGCTTTGACCACTTTTCCGCCTCCAACCGGCTTTCGGGAATCCTGTATTTTAGGTGAGTAATATTTGAATAATGATGTGCTGGGCCGCCACATGACCGTAAAAACAGCTTCCCTTTTGTCAGACGGCTCCAACACGTCCATAATTCCGTGCTCGTGATACAAGACCTTGCCAAAGCGAACCACCCAGTTGACAGGATGTCTAAGAGTTAACCCGTAAAGCGCCAGTACAGAATCCGGCCTTGCAGATTCACCGGCCTTAAAGCGAGCTTCTGTCTCCTGTTTTTTCAAAGGTTGTTCGTTCATCTCAATACCAAACGCAATAAAACATAAATGCATCCTCCCCCGGAACACCGGAGATTATGTTTTCTTTTTATACTACACATCGTAGGAAGACGCCGTTGAAGCCCTGTATATCATTGAATGCAAATACTTGTGATACTCCTCCTGCTTGCTGTAGGGAAGAGGTTCTGTAAAAAGGCTGACGATTATAAATACAAGTCCTCCTACAATTAACGAACTTGTCGTGGACTGGGAAAGGTGACCGCTTGGATAATACTGGGCAATACTGGGAACCCAGTTCAAAATCATCATGTTAATATTGGCTGCTATTATACTCCAGAAAGCACCCTGCTTTGTTGCCCTGGGCCAGAAAAGAGGACCTATAGCCGCGGGAATAATGGTTGTTCCGAACGCCGCTCCGATTGATGCAAGAGGAATAAGCAATGCTTTTCCATGGGGGGAGAGTCCGAAAATCAGCATCAGTATTGCGAATATCCCCACGAAGGTGCGTCCTACATAATAACGCCTTCTTTCGGTGGCACCGGGATTAAAGTATTTATGGTAAATATCCTCGGAAAACAATGAACCCACGGAAAGCAGCATTGAATTCAAGCTTGACATTCCTGCGGCAAAGGCTGCTGCAATGACTACCAAGCCGAATATAGGTGCATAGGTTTTAAAAAATATCGGAAGGATCATGTCGGTTTCCGCCTTGGTCAAATCCGGCAAAACCGTGTAAGCCGCCAGACCGACAACAAGGCAGGGTATGGTCATTGCAATACAGTTCCAAAACGGTGTAAAGGCGCCGGCCCTGGCCAAAACAGTGGCGCTTTTGGCCGAATACCATCTCTGCCACATATGCGGAAGGAAAATAAAAGCCAAACCCCACACCAATGTGATATTCAGATAAGGGGCCCAGCCCCCCCCTCCTTCCGGAAAGGTAAGCAGTCCGGGGTTTGCAGAAGCGGCATTTGCAAAAATAGGCTTTAAACCGCCTGCCATGCCGATCACCCAGAACATACATATCCAGGCCACTAAACCGAAAAAGAGCCCTTGTACCACGTCTGTCCAGCCTACGGCACGAAGCCCGCCGATACTGGTAGAAACACCTACAGCGACGATTCCGAGCACAAGTCCGACCCAAAACGGCACTTCCCCGCCGGTCAACCCGACAAAAGCCTTTCCTGCCCCTGTTAACTGAATAACAGCATAAGGAAATAGGCAGACAATGCCGACAATAGCGGTCACTAAGTGCACGGCCTTACTTCCGTAATAATCCCCCAGCATGTCTGCAGGGGTAATGAAGCCGAACCTCCTGCCCAGTAACCATATGCGGGTTCCGCATACGTAAACCAAGGGGGCGATAATCGCTATTTGCCAGAAACTAAATGAGGTAAATGAAACCCCAAGCCGGTAAAACGTTCCGTAAGCCCCCAGAAATGTCCACATGCTAAAAAATGTGGCACCGTTGGTCAGCACCAGCACCAGGGTTCCAAGGCCGCGGCCTGCAAGAAAATAGTCCGAAGGCTCGCTCTTGGAACGCAAATATGACCAATAACCGATGCCGACCATGACTCCAAGCCATGCCACACATACTAAAATCGATGCGATCGCATAACCACTCATATATAACCATCCTTTCCTGGAAAATTGTTATTCATAAAATTAATTATGATGGTATTTGTAGTTATCTGCTTGATGTGTCAAATAACCACGAGTGATCTTCCGGGGGCGCAAAAATGCTAGGATCTTTTTCCTGCAGTTTATCCAGATCAGAGCCCCAGTACTGATAACTTAAAAGATAAACGAGCGTTAGCAATGCTATCTGGATAATTGACCAAACATAAATCCAGAACACTGTAAGCGGAATACCGGCAATATATGTAAGCTCGTTAAACCAGTATCCCTTAACTACGCCCCAAATAGCTATCCAGAAGATGATCATGCCCAGTTGCAAGATTCTACACGTATATGTTTCCGCGATAAACCAGGCAACAGTGTATTCCGTTCTGTATACTTTTTGACTTTGAGCCATCCCCTTCACCTCCTTTTTTTATTTCGGGATTATCCTTTTGCCTCGAATTGTACGTTAACACCCCCTTTTTTATAAAATTGTCATATTTTAAAATTATGAAAAAACCATGCCAATTCATCAGGGAAGCAAATAAATCATTATTTTAGCATGTTATTAATTTTACAATCATGCTATTAAACGTTAACTATATTTAACACGTTAACCATTGTTCACACTTTTTAATTTACATCCCGTTGCCGGCACTGCAAAAAATTTAAGGACCGATTCCCGGATTTCACCGGAAATGAAAATAAAAATTTTTTATGGAATTGTTTTTATATCCATGTATTGAGGATCATGGTTTGGTATTATGATATCTGCTGCATTTTTTACTCTTAAGGCAGTATCATAGGCAATCCTGCAATCTGTATGCAACCCGCACGCAGCTACTTCAAGCCCTTTTTCCTTCATAAACGGTGTTTGGGTAAAGGTGCTCATCTGTGAACAAAACCCTGTTATGATTGCTTTGCCTTTATCCGTGTTTATCTGAACAGACTGGCCCCCGGGGCTGTGGCCGGGAGTGTGCAGCAGGTTTATGCCCGGATATAGCTCAGTGTCGCCTTGAACAATCTTAAAACTCAAACCTTCAAATAGCTGGGGATTGTAATCAACCGAATTGAAAATATGCGGGTTTCTGGCATATTCGAGTTCTTCTTTTTGCACAATAAAAGTTGCATTCTCATAACGATAAGCAAGGGCGATATGATCGAAATGCAGATGGGTTACTATAACATTTTCTATTTCTTCGGGTTTGATGTTTATCTGAGAAAGCCCTTCTTCTAACGACATTCTTGTTTTCATGGGAAACTCAGGATTCGTAAAATGCTCCTTCTGCGCTCCAGCGTCTACTATGGTTATTGGCTCCAAACCTTCTATATACCAGATGTAACATGCGGTTTTTACTTTTTTGCCTATATTCCAGCGGTATGTCCACTGTGACATATCCCGGAAACCTTCACACAAAGCAATCGGTCTGATACTGTATTTCATAACAACCCCTCTTCCCGTATTTTAATGACCTTTTAAGATCTATAGAATTTGTTCAACATATAAAGACAGTAATATTCGAAAATATTTCATCCTAGAATCTCATTGGACCAATCAGATCTCTTACATCTGAGAGCATCTCGATATTTTCCACCATGGAAATTAATTCGCGCCTGTCTTCGTCTGCGACAGGCAGTCCGCTGTAATCAACACATTTATTGAACTTATTCCTGCATTCCTCGTCGCTCATTGGATTTTCGGGATTGCCCCGGGGCACGGAAACAAACTCTGATAACACTTCACCGTTGCTTTTTGTTATCCTCATCTCGGCCTGGAAAATATCTTTTTGCGGAAGATCCTGATTTACAGATACATGCACCACCCCGGCTGTCTTTTTTATTTCAGGATCCAAAATAAATTCCGTTTCAAAATCCCTTAAAAACACATCTCCACGAATCAAGGCGCAGGCCGTGGTGTAAGGGATGCTAAACTGGGCGTCCACCTGTGGATTGGTCCCGATCTGAAAAGACTTTCCCACCATTTCTGCTACCATGGAAGAAACCGATACATCGATACGATCGATATCCCCGATCCGGCCGATGCGTTTCTTGAGTTTTAAGGCCGCGTCAATGCAGGAATGTGTCATGCGGCAACTCGGATAGGGTTTGATGCTTAAATCCAGGATGGTAAAATGGTCTCCGAGTCTTTCTAAAGCACGTTCCGGATAATACTCGTTTTGTTCATAAAGGGGATAAAACCCGTAAGGTCCTGTCAAAAATTGTCTGCTCCCGGTGATTCCCCGATTTGACAACAGTGCGGAAAGAACCCCCGCGGAAGCAGCAAATCCGGGTTGCATCCGCTTGACTAAACGTCCCTCTATCAGACCCTGAGCATTGCCCGCAGTCTGGGCATAGACAATTCCCAGTGCATTGGAAATGCCTTCTTTATCCATCCCGAGAATTTTTGCTGCGCCCGCTGCGGCGCCGAAACTGCCGCACGTGGCAGTGCGTATCCAGGAAAGGGGGCGATCAATGGCCAGGCTCAGACGACAAACAAGGTCAGTCCCCAAAACAAGTGCGGCAATAAACCTTTTTCCGCTTATTTTTGTTTTGCTTTCCGCGGCAGCCAAAACAGCAGGCAATACGCTAACAAAGGTATGCAATGCTGAATCATCCAGCGTATCGTCAAAATCAAGGGCATGCATCATGGCACTGTTGACCATGGCCGCCTGGGGCGGTGAAACGGTCAGGTCACTAAATAAAACAGACGCTCCATTTATACATTGCCAGGAACCAAGCAATTCCACTGTTTCCCGACAGCCCGGTGCCCTGCTGCCGGGAAATGCCACAGCCAAAGAATCCAGTATCAACTTCTTGCAGTATCTGATAACGTCATCACCCAGATCTTCGAAGCTGATTTTCTCAATGTTGTTGATAATTTTTTCTTCCATGGATTATTCTCCCTCTCCCTGACAATGGCCCGGACCTGCCCAACTTACTGACCTGTTACTGTGGACAGCCTGTTTGCCAATGGAGAATTCCGGCTTCTGTTTACCTGGACCTGTCCGTCACTTAAAACAATGGATATCCCTGGAATATCGCCTCGCTGTATTGCTTCAAGAGCGTTATTTGCAACAGAACCCGCCGGTGCGTCGCAAATCAGTAGGTCCGCCGGTTTGCCCTCCTCGATCGTGCCGGTTGCAAGGCCAAAAATTTTCGAATTATTGCCCGTGGCCAGGGCGATACAATCCTCGGGTTTAATCTTGCCCAAAGAGGACAATTCGCAGATGGTCTTTATTACGCCAAGAGGTATAACACCGGTTCCAGTGGGGGTGTCGCTTCCTATGCAAACTCTGTGAAACACATCGTATTTTTCAGCCAGTTTCAAAATGTGTAATGCGGATCTTAAATTTCCGGCCTGAACCACCTGAAGGGCCATATCAGTATCTCTTACAACCTGCTCAAGCCCGTCATCATCCAGCGAAGTTGTGCCGCCATTTATATGACCGCATACATCCACCCCCAAATTGATTAATGCTTCATGATCTATGGGACTCGATCCCGGCAAGGAGGCTCCGCCGCTATGTGCCATCACGATCATGCCGTATTTTTGCGCCATGCCAACATCTTTTTGCCCTTCGGCCGGTCCGGAGTAGGCCCCGAATCCGTATTTTGCATACCGGACTCCGCAATCGGCCATTTCTTTAAAATCTTGTTCGGTAAGGCCGGGTTCAAGCTTTACCGAGCCACCATTGACCTTCATTCCGTTGGGCCGAAAGTTTTGAAAACACTTCAGCGTTGCTATGGCAAAAGCCTTGACTGCTATCGGATCATGCGGCATGCCCGGTGCGTGCACTCCTTCGCTTGCCGTTACAACGCTTGTTACCCCGCCATGCACATAAGAAGCAAGGAAGTCTACCTGTTTTTGCCTGGGGGTATAATCACCAAAAACGGTATGACAATGAGAATCAATCAATCCGGGAGTCACCGTCGTATTTTTTGCGTCTATCAGGATGTCGGCTTTGTCGACATTAAGCTTTTGTCCGATTTTTGAGATAACTCCATTTTCGCATATTATACTGTCGGCATCTAATTTACCTTTCTTCAAATCACCTGAAACAAGAATTCCTATATTTTTAATCGCTGTGACTGTCATTTTTGCTCTCCATTCTTATTTGCTTATCTTAAACCGTCTTTTCCTGTTGCTTCTTCTTTTGACAACCCGCCAAGACGATAATTAAGACGCCCCCTGTTTGCCACAACCGCTATGACTGCCACTTCATCCGGCAAAGGAGCGTCAGGAACTCTGACTTCCATGGCGTCGTAATGGGACCGGACAAACAAAGCATCTTTATAAGCCATGGGAATGTCAATAGCTGTCCCCGGGCCACCCAGCTTGCTGGCCGATGGAATCCACGCCGCCCCTCCCCCGACAGCTTTTCTCAACCCCCTGGCAAACTCGGTTGTCAGAAACATATTGGCATGATCCATCTCCCCGTTAATACCTACTATTCCTCCCTTGCCATAACTTTCCGCCGGTTCTTTAAGTGCATTAACGGCTTCTTCTCCAAGATAATCTCCGAGTTCCTCCCCGGCTGCAACAGCCTCGGCTAAATCCTCTACATGCCTTCCCGCATAAGGATTCTTTACAACCACCACGGCCGCAACCTTACACAACGGCCGCCTGGCCACTATCCCTGACTCACTTCTAATTTTTTCTTTTACTATAAAAGACTTACGAATTTCTAGTTCCATCTCTTTTCCTCCTTGTTTTATTAAACGGAAAAAACCGAATTTAAAATTTCCCCCATATCCCACACCCTGATACCAAGTTCATTTTCGTGCTTCATCAGGTTGATTAAACATACAGGGCACAAGACAAGAACGTCCCGGCCGGTTTCGGCAAGCTCTTTTGCGCGAATATAAGAAATAGACCGGCTTAAGTCCGGATATGCATACTCCACAGGCCCTCCGCAGCAGGCTGTATCCATCCCCGTGTTTTCCGGTTCAATCACCTCGATGTTTAAGCGATTGGCAACGGTTCGCACAGCTTCTATTATACCCAGATTCCGGGTCATGACACAGGAATCATGCAGGACGAATTTTTCCGGAAACCCGGATGGCCGATATTCGGGCGAAGGAAATTGCAGCTCTGCAAGTAATTCCAGATAGTGGCGAATATCAAGATTAAAATTGGAGATGATTCGGGGATAGACTTCCCGGAGCATAAATGTCGTGTGGGGATCTACTGTTACGACGGTTTCGGCCCCTGCGGATTTAAGCTTATTATACACTGATCCTGCAACCGGCATAACCTTTTCTTCCAACTCCAGCTCCCAGAGCAGGACTCCGCTGTAGGGTTCATTGTCATGCAGATATGCAGGATGAACCCCGACTCCGGCCAGCCCTGATACAATACCGCAAAGAGCTGCCTTACTCCTGCTGCGGATATTTTGCCCCCGTCTGGCCTTTACGCGAAGAAGCGGATCAATAGTCAATGCACTCACAACCTCTGCTATTCTGGCAAATCCCTTGACCGAAAGCAGCGGCAGCAAGGGCCGTGCTTTTTCAGTCATCCCGGCGACCTCTACAATAAAGGGAAGCATCTGATACATGCGGGCCGTGTAAAGAAGCACCGGCCCCCTGTCAGGCAAACTCAGTCCATCGCTCCATCGTGTCCAGTAAACGGTTTTAACTCCCAGGGGATCACCTGTGCGCTCGAGGTTGTCCTGGATTATATTTAAAGCCTGTGAAATTAAAACCTTAGAGCTTTGCATGTTTCCCCTCGCGGGCCAGGTTGGTTGAAAGAAGATAACGGCCACTGTGAATCAATTCGCAAATATCCAGATTTTGGCCTTTACTCTTGCATATGTTTTCACAGCGCCTGCACTTCAGGCAGCTATATAAGCAGTAGGTAAGGGAGTCATCAAAATCAAGCCGCCCGGCTAACAGGTACTTAATAATCTGCAGTCTTCCGTATGGTGAAAAACTCTCCACCCCTCCGGACGCCTGGTAGGTAGGGCATACGTCAATGCAAAACCGACAGGATCGGCATTTTGAAATTTCCCCAAGAAGAGCCTCCCGCTGTTCCTCCTGCCGGTTCACAGCCAGCCCTCCAGGTTCCCGCGATTTAAAATATTTTTGGGGTCAAAGGACTTTTTGAGCCGAAAATAGGCATCAATGTATGCGGCGCCGTATTTTTTTTTGAGAAAATCTGCGCGCTGGGCCGTCAGCCCCCACTCACCGCCACAGCCTCCGTATTTAACATTAAGCTCCTCGGTCCTTTGCCGCACTTCCATGGTAACGGACTTTTTTACTTCGTTGGTTATATCCTTGCTCGGGATAAAGGCGTAGGCGTGTATCGTGGGAGCGCCGATATGCCCGAAAGAATAAAATTCATTGCCCTGATAGCTTTTAAGATTTAAAATTATTTTTTTTGCTTCGCGGAAGGCATCCTTGAGTTTGTCCACCCGGGGAGTAATTTCGCTTCCGAAAGTGGATCCCAGCCTGTATACATAATTGCCGGCCTCTGCACGACTGCTCCATATCTTTTCCCATTCCCGGTTATCTGAAACAATACGTGCCTCTATAGGATTTGTTTTTTGCAGGAAGTCTGAAAAAATCCGGGCCTTTTCCTGGCAACCAACAGAAGTCGCCGAATGCATGCTTATCATGGCCACTGCACCGCCGGGCTGCGGCAGACCCACTGCTTCGTATCCCACCTGCGAAGCTTTTTCATCCAAATATTCAAAAAAAAGAGGGGTAGGGATGCCTTGCCGGTACATACCCATTACCGCATCAATGATTTGCTCGGTACTGTTATAGTATGCAACGATGTTTTCCATGTAAGGTTTTGGTATCAGGCGCATACGAATTCGGGTAATCACGCAGAACAAGCCCTCTGAACCGACCAGGAATTTAGTGGCTTCAATACCCGCGGGTTTACGGGTTGATTCCGTTCCGGTGCATAGAATTTCTCCCGTGGGCAGGACCACCTCAAGGCCAAGAACGTAATCTCCCGGCTTACAAAGGCTGGCATCCACTGCGTGGGCACTTGTATTTACCGAAATGGCGCCTCCGATAGTAGCAACAAGTTCACTGCCGGGAAACGTAGGAAGCATGGCGTTATAAGGATTCAATGCTTTTCTGAGCTTGCTTATGTGCATGCCCGCCCCGACTTCAAAGTATCCGCGCTCCGGCATGATGCAAAGCTGCTGCATTCTTCCCATGTCAAGTACAATGGAGTTGGTTTTGGGCCTTGCGAGCCCTACCAGCGAAGTCCCTGATCCATGAGTATGAACGGGTATCTCCCTTGAATTGGCATACATTAGAATACCGGAGACTTCCTCACTATTGGACGGCCGGGCAACAGCGTAAGGAATATGGTGAGATTCCAGATCCCAGGGCATGGTGTCTTTGGCATAGGCAAAAGCCGTGGGGCGATCTGTGAAGGCATTGTCCTTGCCGACTATCCTGCCTAAGTCTTTAACAAGCTTTTTTAAGTCAATCTCCATTGATTCCTCCGCAGCCCTTTTCCTCATTTTGCATACCAAACGCTTGCGCCCGGGAGGGGATTTGAAAAAATTATCACATGCCTTCAGGTTTGCCGTCTTTATCCCATCCCCGTGCCCTGTAATATTCTTTTAACATCCGGTTCATCTGATCTTCGGTAATGATTTTATTTGTCTCCGGCAAGGCCTGCTTGTGAAAATGCTTGGGCAACCGGTCTTCATCTATGGTCAACCCCTCTCTTATATTAAAACGGCGGGTATTGTCTGAAACCGATGCGGCTAAAGCCCTCATCCGGCCTTTATCCATGTCCATACCGGTAACGGCATTGATGATTTTGGCCAGTTGCTCCCATTGATACAAATCCCGGTAAAAACGGCACAGAATAAGGCAGTCAAACACTGTCAACCTGTCTTCCCATTCGGCAAAGACTTCTGCCTTTCCTTCTATTTGCTCCGGGTCAACCATTCCCGCCAGTTCGGGTTTGTAGAAAGTTGCACGAAGGTGGCATGCCCCCCGGTCACTGGTTCCGTAGGAAAGGGCCATTCCTTTGAGCACCCTCGGGTCATATCCGGCAGGCTCCAGCCCCTTGACGTGCACCGCCCGGTCTTCCATGCCCCACTTTCCTGCCGCATGGCGGATACCCCCGGCCAGTATATCTCCGATGCCGCGCCTGTAGGCAATGTCTTCAATAAGCCGGGCTATCTTGTCTACTTCTCCGTAATCTATATCAAAATCGAGCTTTCCCTCCAGAACTGCCTCTATGGTAAAGCCCGCAAGATTGCCAACGGTCATGGTGTCTACCCCGAGCCGGTCGCCGATATCGTTCAGATAGGCTATTTCCTCAATTTCTTTGACTTCGCAAAGGCCGCCGAATGCAAAGATAGTTTCGTATTCTGGCCCTTCTATCCTAAGCCCCTTGTGCCGCCCCTGTTTTACTGTGGAAAGCCGTCCGCAGGCCATAAGGCAATGCAGGCAGGCATGGGGTTTTACCTCGCACCGATCGTGCAACGCTTCGGCATTTATATTTTCACTGTGGGAGGCACGGCCTAAATTCCAGTAACGTGTAGGAAATCCGCCGGCCTCGTTTAAAATATCGACCAGCATCGGGGTGCCTTTGGTTTTGTATGCATGCACGCCCTTATCTTCCTTGGATATTTGGGCTATTTCCCTGTTGAAGCGCTTTACAAGCTCCGGCTCCGCCGTCTGTTTTTTTGTGTTTCCCCAAAAGGCCACCGCCTTGATGTTTTTCGAGCCCATGACTGCCCCAACGCCGGTTCGCCCTGCAGAACGCCAGTAATCGTTTTCTATTACCGCAAAAACCACCCGGTTCTCGCCGGCAGGCCCTATGGTGATAACCCCGCACTTTTTCGCATCCGGTCGATTCTCCCTTATCCACGCCCTAACCCGGTCCTCTGTTTCATAAGTGTCAAGACCCATAAGCTCGGCGGCGTCATGGAACACAATGCCCTTGTCACTGATTTCGATCCAGGATGGTCCGGGGCAGGCCCCCCTGATAACAAAAGCGTCAAATCCGGTTCTCGCCATGTATTCTGCAACCGTTCCGCCGGAATACGACTCTGAAAAATATCCAGTTTGCGGTGACTTAGTGAAAACTCCGTATCTGGAAGATCCCCAGACGGCGGTTCCCGCGGTTGGGCCGATTGAAAATATAAGATGATTTTGAGGGCTTAACGGGTCAACCTTTGGCGGGTTTCTATCAAGCAGCAGTTGTGCGCCCAGGCCTTTGCCTCCCAGGGTTTGTGAAATGATTTCATCGGAAATATTTTCTATCCGGTATTCCTGCCGGGTCGCATCTATGCTGACAATGGTGTTATGACAACCGAACATATCCATACTCCTCGTATGTTACTTTTCCCTGAATCCGTGAAAGTTTAAACAATTCAGACTTTCATTACAGGGCTCTCCGGCTCGCCCGGCCGGCATTGATTCTAACCCAAATATCATCCTATATCTCCATGCCCTTCTGCCTTGAATTCAAATGATGGATCCGCTTGTTTCCTCTGATATCTTTGATATGTATTTAATATACTTTTTTTCACACTTTCTTTAACCAACTGTGAAATTTCATGCTGAAATAACTTTTGATATTCCTCTGTATTAAAAGCTTCTATATCTTTGAATTCAATTAAAAGAAGCCATTGAGGAGAACCCTCTATACAATGAAACCGGCGAAGGTTTATAAATTGGGGAATATCTCTTAATTTGTTAATGAACTCTTTTTCCACCCAACGATTAAACTCTTCTTCTTTGTTTTTATCTACATCATATGCCCATAAAGTCAGGGCATTGGAATTTTTGGCAAGCAAACTCTGTCCGGGATAAACCTGCTCGTAAGTATTTCTTACAAACACCGGCGATCGGCTAATTATCCTTTTGCTCCACGGAGAATAACCTGAAAGGGCAATACTCTTATAGGCTTCACTCTCAAGTACTTGAGGACTTTCAAGATCATAGAGAGCTAGCGATTTCGGATAACCCTCGCAAACAATAAACCGGGAAATTTCCAGAAAACCCGGTACGCCCGACCTCTCGGGAATATGCTCGGTATCATACCAGTCGTTGAATTCCTCCCACATTCCCTCGCCAGGTTCTAACATGGCCAGCAGTAAACCGTAATTTCCTTTTTTCCCCATTGGAACCTCCTTTTTTTATTACATGACTCAACTTCCTTGGTTGCATTACCACTTTTAAGGGACAGCACCCTGAAGCCAACGACTTCTAAGTAACTTCAGCAAAAGTTACTGTTATAGCTCGGTCCCGGGCTGCGGCCCGGGGGGAACACTTCCAAGGAAATCCTTTTTTTGCGCTCTCACGAAATTGCACTTCGTTGCCCTGACGGCGGTGCGGAAAAGCGGGTTTTCGAGCGGAAATTCAGGCTCGACGAGGCCCCGGGAGCGAGGAAACTCCTTTTCCGCGGCGCCGATCAGCCAAGGTGCTCACGGATTTCCTTTGTACAAAAATACCGCCCTGGCGGGATAAACAGCTTTTTAAGGAATCATTATAAGATAGCCCCGCTGAAAACATCATAAATTTCCAAATCCTCTGTCACATCGTATATTTTGTGCCGCACACCCGGAGCCTATAATGAGGATATCCGTATCAATGATTTTATGCTTGAACTGCATTCACTGTCTCCAAAAAAAAATTCCCCCCAGTCTGAAGCTATGTTTTTTTGATTGATTCCAGATTGTCGCTTATTTCCTGCAATTTTGCCGAAATTTCTTCAAGGGAGCGAAGCTTTTGGCCTTCAATCCCATCCTTGTCTTTGGTTTGGAATTTGGTCACGGGTTCTATTGGATGCTCGCTTCTGCCTTTAAGGTTAAGATTTATGATATTCCAGCGGGCATCTCTGCCTGTGGTATCGATTGCTGTCTTGCGCAGCGTAATCAAATTATAATCAATTTCCCCGTACAGTATATCTTCACAATCATATAGCGGGCCCACTATATATTCACCGTTTGGATTAATTATTCCGCTGCCTCCGAAATAAGTCCAGTTGGCATTGCCAAAGCCGGCCTTTTCGGCCTCCTGGGGCGGAACATAAATCGAGGAGACCAAAACAAAATTCTGTCCTTCAAGAGCATGTGCACGAGAGGCCGCGTCAATTACATGCTTATTGGTCCGACCATCCTTGTAATTGGGCCAGCCGGGCCATGAAGCACAATGAATTTGTTCCCCCTGGGCTATAAGAGAATACTTTAAAAGCGGCTGCAGGTGCTCGTAGCATATTAACCCGCCTATGCGTCCGATACCCGAATCAACCACCTTTAATGTCTCGCCTGATCCCCGCCTGTGAAACACTTTTTCTCTGTTGGACGGGAACAATTTACGATGTACATGCAAAAGCTCTCCCTCGGCACTTATAAAGGCCAGGCTGTTATACAGTACACCATCATATAACTTCACCCTTTCATTAAAACCCAAAACAATAAAAATGCCATGCTGACGAGCCAGGGTGCGGAACTTATTTATCTCGGCTCCGTCTGCACAGACTGAATTATTTGTAAGCTCCAGCAGGTTATCGGCCCATTGCTTTGGATTACTTAAATCTATTGACCAGTTAGGATATGCGGGCAAAAAGCATTCGGGAAAAATAATCAGTTTCGCCCCCTCCTTGGCGGCCCTGGAGATATACTCCCCGGCCTTCTCGATTGTAGCCTCACAATTCAGCGGATAGACCGGGCTGATCTGGGCTACTGCGGCGACGAATTTTTTGTTGTACATGACAAAACCTCCTTTTATGATGGTTGTTTGATTCTAAAGGGTAGTGGTTCGCAATTAATAATCCGGGCTTCTCAGCTTTTTAATTTTTCCGCAACAAAGTCCTTAAGTCTGAATTTCTGGACCTTCCCGCTGCCGGTCCGCGGAAAATCTTCTATCATCACAACAAAATCCGGTATAAGATATTTTGATGCCTTATCTTTCAGAAATTCCACGAGTTCGTCTCTTGTAAGGGCATCCGAGGGATCCTTGGGGATAACGCAGGCCACGGTCCTTTCACCCAGCCGCTCATCATGCAGGCCTACAACCTGACATTCCTTTACCTTGGGATGAGTGTAAATAACACCTTCCATATCCGTGGCATAGATGTTCTCTCCCCCCCGGACAATTATATCCTTTATTCTTCCAACCAGCCTTATATTGCCATATTCATCCATTGTTCCTATATCGCCCGGATAAAACCAACCTGCTTCGTCCACGGATTCTGCGGTCTTCTCCGGGTTTTTATAATACCCAAGGAAATTTGTCGGTCCCCGGTGGCCGATTTCACCGCGGTTATTTACCGGAACAATTCGTCTTGTCTTAGTGTCGACCACTTTTACTTCATTGCCTACTTCAAGCGGCGGGCCGGGGCTTTCTGCAATAATTTCAACCGGATCATCGGGCCTGCTCAATACATTGGATCCGCATTCTGTTGTGCCGTCTCCCTGCAGGATGCCGCAGCCGAAGCTTTCAACCATGCGTTTTGCCACCTCCGGCGGCATGGGGGCGCCGGTAAAAAAACAATATCTCAATGAAGAAACATCAGTGTCTTTAAACTCGGGAAGGTTCATCAGATCAATATACATGGTAGGGACCCCGGCAGATATGGTTGCCTTGCAGCGCTCAATTTCTTTTAATGCAGCCTTTGCCGAGTATCTGCCCATCACCACAAGGGTGCCCCCTGTAAGGAATACCGTGTGCTGAATAACGCAGTTGCCAGTCGTATGAAACAGGGGCGTCATATTCAACCAGACATCATCTGCAAGAGGCTTCATTCGCTTGGCAATGCCAATGGAATGAAGCATCCGGGTGTTATGCGTATGAACCACTCCTTTGGGCACTCCTGTTGTGCCTGACGTATAGGCTATTTCCATCAAATCATCTGCTTCCACCGGATTGTCTTTAAGATATTTTTCCAAAGTCTCATTAACATTACCCGGCTCCACCCGGTCACTTACAAGATCGTCAAAATCGAGCATCCAGGACTTTTTCGTACTACCCTTAACAATAACCTCCTTTACGTGGGAAATGTCTGAATGGATCTGGGATATAAGATCCACAAAAGAAAAATCCTTCCATTGATCTGCTATAAAAAGGGCTTTTGCTTCCAAATGGTTCAAAACCGTGGTTATTTCAAATTTGCGATACAAAGGATTCATGGGGGAAACAACGACGCCTATTCTGGCACATGCATATAGGGCAATGCTGTATTCCGGCCAATCCGGAAAAAGTATTCCCACGCGATCACCTCTTACCAAGCCAAGATCCAAAAGAGAGGCGGCCATCCGATTGACCTTTTCATTAAAATCCCGGTAGGTATACTTAACATCGCCAAACCATATAGCAATATTATCAGGAAATTCTTGGGCGCTATTTTCCAGCATATGCCCGAAAGTCAGGCCTTTTCTGACATCGCCTCCCGGCATATGACAATAACTTTTTGCAAGTGATTCCATCTGTCCTCCTTTCAAAGGCAAACATATATTTTCAATCAAACGGAAAAGACTATACCGGGACAATTCTGCATCATCATTTTTCAGGCTTTATCTTTTCGGCCAGAAATTCCCGTAAGGAAACCTTTCGGATTTTGCCGCTCGGCGTCACCGGAAATTCATCCATTATTTCAATTCGGTCGGGAATCTTGTACCTTGCCACTTTATTAAGAAAAAATTCTTTTAGTTCCTCATACTTTATGGATTCACCGTCTTTTGGTATAATACAGGCACATGTTTTTTCTCCCAGACGTTCATCGGGATAGCCTACAACCGCCACCTCCTTTATCTTTGGATACTGGTACAAAATATCCTCGAGTTCGGTCGGCGAAAGATTTTCTCCGCCTCTTACAATTATGTCTTTGATTCTGCCCACTATAATCAAATTGCCGTCTTCGTCCATTCTTGCCAAATCTCCGCTGTATATCCACCCCCTGTCATCAATGGTTTTTGCGGTCAGCTCGGTATCCTGAAAGTAGCCTATGGCGACATTTTGCCCCCTTGCACAAGCCTCGCCCCTTACCCCGATAGGCACGATTCTTCTGTTTTCATCCACCACTTTGTGTTCCATACCGGGTTGAGGTTTTCCGACTGTTTCACAAACAACTTCTATCGGATCGTCCATCGATGTAATATTGCTGATTGCGGTTTCTGTCATCCCGTAAGCATTATGCGCGTAACACCCCAGTTTTTCCCCGATCTGGCGTGCAATTTCTATAGGAAGAGGGGCCCCGGCAAGCACCATGGTTCTGAGAGAGGACAGGTCATATTTCTTTAAATCAGGGTGCTGAAGCATCATAATCGGCATGGCCGGGACCCCTATGGGAATCGTTACGTTATTGCGTTCAATCTCTTTTAAAGCTTCATCCACATCCCAGGTTTCCAGTAAAACCCCGCAGGCACCGCTGATTACAGATGTATAAAAAGCGTTAACCAGGGCCGTGGTATGGGAAAGCGGAACCATTATAAGCCACTTATCTTCACACGTCAGGCGGGTTCCGTTAATAGTCCCGAGTGCGGAACGGCAGCGTGTGTTATGAGTATGCATAACGCCCTTGGGCCTGCCGGTAGTACCTGAAGTAAAGATGATTTCAAGCAGGTCGTCGGCTTCTATCGGATGCTGCTCCAGATACACCCGATGGTAATAATCATCGGGATAGGATTCTTCCCAGTTTTTCTCTATTAAGTCCTCAAACAGCAATTCATGCGGGTGGTTTTTCTTCTCTGTTACAATCACATGCTTCAGGCTTGGCAAATCCTTTCTGATTTCCGCAATTAAATCGGAAAAGGAAAAACCCCAGAATTCAGGGGTCATGATAATGGCGGTTGCTTCGGTTCTGCTTAAAATATCCCGGATTTCCTGTTCCCGAAGCCTGTCTGCAATGGGAACATTGACCGCCCCGATTTTTGCAAGAGCAAGCGAGGCATAAATAAATTCAAGCCGGTTGGGAAACAACACGGCGACCAAATCACCGCGCTTTATTCCAAGGTCTATCAAGGCAAGCACCAGTCTGTTAACGATTTGCTCGGTTTGTTTCCATGTCACTCTTCTATCTCTGAAAACAAATGCTTCTTGATCCGGATAATTGCGGCAGGTTTTTTCAAAATATTCTCCCAATGTCACGCCCGGCGGTATCTCTCCGGGCATATAGTAATAGCTTTTTTTCAGCTTTCCTTCGCTCATCCTGCCCTCCTTGATATCTATTATAAACAGTTGTAAAAAATATCAGATGTAATCTCTTATCGCGGCATAGCTCCGCATATTACTAAAAACGCGTATCGCAGTCTCCGGGAACAAGTAAAACGGAACCCCGTGGTCTTCAATAAATTCCTTATTGGCTTCCACTTCTTCCCTTGGCCCCAGCAACGAAAAAAACACCGGTTTTTTATTGTATTTCTTTATTATCTCCATGAGCGGTCGAAAATTCTCACTTTCAGGAAAACCAAAGGAAATAAAAACAATACCGTCAACCCCGTCATCCTCCAGCAGTGAGGAAAGTATCCGGGTCGTGGTTTTCTCAAAACCCCCGGCGCTCATATCGGGAAACATATCTACGGGATTTCTGGTTTTCGAAGAACTTGATATGACTTCCGATAGTGCTTCCCGGGTTTTGGATTTCAATTTGGCAAGGGCCAGGCCGGATTCAGTTGCTGCATCTATGCTCATAATTGCCTGGGCTCCGCTGTAGGTAATCAGTGCAATATTGGGTCCCCTGGGCAAAGGCATCCAGCAAAACCCCTTAAGGGTTCCCAAAAGTTCGTCAATGCTTGCTACGCGTAAAATACCCATTTGCCGAAACACACCTCTTGCCACCCTGTCGTTCATCGCAAGGCTTGCAGTGTGAGAAGAGGTGGATCTGGCGCCCAGCGGTGTCCTTCCTCCCTTTAAAAGTACCATCGGCTTTTTTCTTACCGCCTTTACGGCCTCATCACAGAACCTTTGTCCATCCCTTATATCTTCAATATACATGCCTATGGCATCTGTATATTCATCTTCTGCCAAATAACTCAGGGCATCCGATTCATCCACGTCAACCTTGTTTCCCAGGCCAAGGCCTTTTGAAATTTTAAGCCCTTTAAAGGAAGTAAGGTAACGCAGAAACGCGCCCACGAAAATTCCGGATTGGGCGGCGAAACCGATATTTCCCGGTTCCAGAATACGTTTATCGGCTATATAGGAGGTGCTCAGGCCCGTGGCGGTGTTCACTATTCCCAGTGTATTGGGGCCGAAGGCTCTCATCCCGCTCGCACTTAGAATCCTGCGAACCTCCTTTTGGTATTCCACCCCTATCCCGCCGGCTTCGGCAAAACCTTCCGTAGATATAACAACGCCCTTGACATTCTTTCGGGCACAGTCTTTTAAGGCATCAAGAACGGCCTTTGGCGGGATAATCATAACGGCAAGATCAACCTGAAAGGGGACTTCATCAAGCCTGCTATAAAAATCAACGCCGTGCATCCATCCGCCTCTAGGGTTGATTCCCGCGATTTTTCCCCTGAACCCGGTATCCTTTAAAAATTTTAAAAGCATGGTACCGGGTTTATCAGGGTTGCCTGACACCCCGAATATCGCGATATTCTTCGAATCCATTACTTCTTTTATAGAATACATTTAATTTTTCTATATCCTGTCACAAGGCGGGTGAGCATCAAAATTGCCTGTAATTTTCAAAAACCTGCCGTATTAAATAATCCCCCTTTGCTTCAAATTCTTGCAGTCGGCTTCCGTATAGCCAAGCTCGCCTAAAATCTTATTATTTTCCCCGCCCAATAAGGGAGCGGGCCGGTTTATCGTACCAGGGGTGTGGCTCAGCTTTATAGGATTGCCCAGTATTGTCTGAGAGCTTTCATCAGGGCCAGGAATATTTTGCAGCAAGCCTCTTACGTTAAAATGAGGGTCGGATACCGCCTCTTCAAAATTTCTTATTACACAGGAACACAGATCCTTTCCCTTAAATTCCTCGTCCCATTCAGAGGCGGTCCTGGTAAGAAATTTCTCTGTTAGAACCTCGATGGCGTAATCCGGATATTCACTATCATTGTCACGTATTTTGGGATCATCAATGCCTAGAATGTCACACAAATTGTGCCAGAATTGATCTTCAAGGGCCCCGACTGCAAGGTATCTGCCGTCCTTTGTAGGGTAGACCTGGTAACGGGGCGAGCCTCCGTTGGTAAGCTCGCCCCCGCGGGAGGGAATCTCACCGGAGGTAAAATAAGTGCCTGCAGCATGATAAAGCCAGAGAAATGAACAGTCCATCATGGAAATATCTATATATTGGCCAGTTCCGGTATTATTTCTTGCAAGCAAAGCCATCAGGATAGCCACCAGTGCAGGATAAGAGCCACCACCGATATCTGCGACCAGGATACCCGGCAGAGTGGGGGGGCTGTTTTTCGTGCCGGCCAGATCCAGTATACCGTTAAGCGCCAGATAATTGATATCGTGGCCGGCAAAATTCTTATGCGGGCTTTCCTGGCCGAAACCGGTAATCGAACAATATATCAACCCTTTATTAATTTTGGAGACCTCTTCGTATCCAAGCCCTAATCTGTCCATTGCCCCGGGTCGAAAACCTTCGATTAACACATCGCTTTTTTCTATGAGTTCAAGAAAAAGTTTTTTGCCTTCCTCTGCTTTTAAATTTAGAGTCAGGCTTTCCTTATTCCGGTTGAGAATCGAGAAATTCCCGCTGTAGCTCGGATACCGGGGAGTATAATCCCGCATCAAATCGCCGGTACCGGGCCTTTCAATTTTGATAACCCGGGCACCAAAATCCGCCATTATCATGGAACAAAAAGGCCCCGGCAGAAGCGTTGAAAGATCCACCACCGTTATACCTGAAAGGGGTTGTCTCATAAAAACGGTCACCTCCCGCAACGAATAAATTCAAATAATAACCTATTTGTAAGAATGAAATCCTTCCCCTGTTTTTATCCCTAATTTGCCGCCCTCCACTTTTCGGTTCAAAATACTCGGGGCAGAGAACCTCGGATCGTTTATTCGCCTATACAACTGCCCGGTTAAGTGCAAATGCTTATCAAGCCCGATTTTATCTATTAACTCCAACGGCCCCTTGGGATATCCAAGCCCCATCCGAATAGCTGTATCTAAGTCCTCTTTATCGGCAAGGCCTTGATCGTATGCCTCCAGGGCCCTGTTCATATAAGGTACAAACAGGTAATTCACCAGGAATCCGGGGGAATCCTTGACCACCACGCATTCTATATTCAGCTCTGAGCAAAACTCTACGGCCAGTGAGATCGTTTCCTCTGAAGAATTCTCCGTCCTTACAATTTCTACAAATTTTGTTCCCCGAACCGATTCCAGGAAATGTAACCCCAGGCAACGCTGAGGATTTCCTGCAGAGCCTGCAATTTCTGTGGCGGAAAAACAGGAGGTGTTTGTAGCCAGAACCGCATCCTCCCGGATAAGACCTGATAGTTCGGAAAAAATCCCTTTTTTAATCTCAACATCCTCAACAGCCGATTCAATGACCACATCGGCATCCTTTAAACTTGTCATATCACTGGTAAAGGTTATTTTATTTAATATATCTTCTTTTTCTTCTTTTGTGATAAATCCGGAGTTTATGGCATTGCCCAGTGCCTCGCTTAATTCCTTTTTGCTCTTTTCAAGGCCTGATTCATCCTTTTGCCAGGCAATAACAGGGAATCCCCCGCCCGCTATTACCTGCACAATTATGCCCGCGGCCTTGTCAAAACCTGCCACACCAACATTTTGTATTCTCATATTTACTTCCTCCTTTAGGTACCAAACATTCCTGACTCTCCGTATTTATAAAAGCCCCGTCCGGTTTTACGCCCCAAAAATCCGGCATCCACCATACGTTTGACCAACGGAGGCGGATAAAAGCTGTGATCGTGAATCTGGTTAAACAAAGCAAGAGATACCCTAAGCTGGGTGTCCATGCCTATATAGTCCAGCAGCTCAAAAGGCCCCATGGGATATCCCAATCCATGTTTTACCGCTTTATCAATATCTTCAACCGAGGCAAGGCCGTTTTCATAGGCCCTGATACAGTCATTGTTGAAAGCAACGATAAAATGATTCAGAATAAAACCCGGCCTTTCCTTTGTATTGACAAGTACCTGGCCCAGGGTTTCACCGAATTCGACAGTTCGGTTAAATGTATCATCACTTGTCTGCAGCCCCCGGGTTACTTCAACAAGTTTCATAACTTGGGCCGGCAGGCAAAAATGCATGCCGATAACCTGTTCCGGCCTGCCTGAACCCGCGGCAATTGACGTGATGGAAAGAGTTGAGGTATTTGTTGCAAAGATGGTTTCCTTGGGACAGGATTCATTTGCCTGGCTGAAAACCTTTTGCTTGACCTCCAGATCCTCGAAAACAGCCTCTATAACAAAGCTACACTTGTCCAGGGCATCATAGTTCATGCTCCAGGTAAGCTTTTCGCCCATGATCTCGTCCTTTTGCTGAGCGCTCATTTTCCCCTTTTTAACGCTCTTGGCGAAAAACTTGTCGGCAAAAGCCGCGGCCTGATCCAGGGCGCTTTGCTGGGTGTCAATAACAATGGTATTAAATCCTGCCCGGGCCGAGACAATCGCTATGCCCACACCCATCGTTCCGCACCCTAAAACGCCTACATATTTGGATTTCTCGCTCATGGGTTCCTCTCCTTAATCACCATTTTTTCTTTCCGGTAAAATATCTGCCGATAACAATCTTTTGTATCTGGCTGGTGCCTTCATAAATCTGGGTTATTTTTGAATCACGATATATCCGTTCCACCGGATACTCCCGGCAGTAACCATAACCGCCGTGAATCTGGACTGCATCAGAGGCGACGCTTTCTGCCGTCTCTGATGCAAAAAATTTGGCCATTGAAGCCTCTGCTGAAAAATCTTCTCCTTTGTCCATCAAATCCGCAACATGAAGGATCATTCGCCATGCGGCCTGGATTCGGGTAGCCATTTGCGCGATCATAAACTGAACGCCCTGATGCTTAATAATGGGCTTGCCGAACTGAACCCTCTGATTGGCATAAGCAACGGCTTCATCAAAGGCTGCCTCTGCAATGCCTGCGGCCTGGGCCGCTATATTGGGCCTTGAATAGTTTAGGGCGTGCAGCAAAATTTTAAACCCGTCCCCCGGGTTGCCAAGCATATGATCATCCGGCACATGGCAGTTGTTGAAGGTGATTTCAGCGGTGCTCGAGGCACGAAGTCCCATCTTTTTTTCTTTCTTCCCGCTTGCAAAGCCCGCCATATCTTTGGTTATAATAAAAGGGCTTAAGCCTAGTATTTCATTATTGTGTTTAACTTTTGCAAACACTGTCAGGATATCTGCCACATCACCCGTAGATACAAAGATCTTTGTTCCGTTTAAAACATATCCGTCATCTGTCTTTTCTGCCACCGTGGTCATAGCGTTTGCATCCGAGCCGGCATCGGCTTCAGTAATTGAAATACCCCCCAGTGCTCCGTCTATAAAACGGGGAAGAAATTTCTTTTTCTGCTCCTCGGTTCCGAATTGCACAATAGGGTGACAACCGTGGGATGTGGTTGCAAAGATGATCCCGGTAGAGGCACATGCTTTTGATATTTCTTTTAGTATCAGGAGCCATGCAGTTTTCGAAATTAAGTCTCCGCCGTACTCCTGCGGGATAAAAAGGCTGTTAAGCCCGATTTCATTGATTTTTTCCATATTCTCCCATGGAAAAATTTCCTGCTCGTCAATCTCGGCCGCTTTTGGAGCTATTTGCTTTCTGCACAGCTCTCGCACCGTTTTAAGGATCATCTGTTCTTCTTTATTTAGTATAATCCCTTTATTGAAAAAGGTCTTCATAAGTCTTTTTATCTCCTTTTTTATCACCAGGAAATTAATTGGCCGCCATCCACGCAGTGAACATGACCCGTAATATAATCAGACTGCTGCGAACATAAAAAAGCCACAAAATATGCCACCTCTTCAGGCTCTCCTATTCGTTTCGCAGGTATTTTGCTTAAAATCAGGTTGCGCAATTTTTCATTCTCAAGGGCGCCCTTTGAAATATCTGTCATGATATGGCCGGGAGCCACCGCATTAACCTGAATATTATTTCTGGCCAATTCCACGGCCATGCACCGGGTCATCGCTTCAATGGCGGCCTTGGATGTACAGTATGCAACTTGTTTCCTGACTCCGAGCTGCCCCCAAAAAGAACCCATATTGACAATTTTTCCGCCGCCTCTTTTCACCATCTCGCCTGCTGCATCCCTGGAAAGCGAAAACATTGCAATAAAATTTACATCCATTACCCGGCGAATTTCTTCATCGCTCAATTCAAGAGAGCTTTTCTCCAGATGAATTCCTGCATTATTAATAAGGAAATCAACTCCGCCAAAGGCGGAAATGCACTTGTCTAACATATGCTTCCTGTCATCTGCCGAAGTCACGTCAGTCTTGACTGATATTGCCCTGCCGCCTTCTTCTTCAATTTCGGCACAAACCTGAATCAGAAGCTCTTCATTTCTTGCACAACAAACAACATTAACCCCGCTTTTGGCCAAAACTAACGCAATCGCTCTGCCAATGCCACGACTGGCGCCCGTAACCACAGATGTTTTATCTTTCAGACCTGTTAATTCCAATAGATCACCTCATCTTCCCGGAAAATTCGGTTTTCGTTTTTCCGTAAAAGCGGTTAAGCCCTCTTTTTAATATACTGATCTTCTTACTTGTAGAACTCGTCCTGATTCGGCTCTTCCTTCCGGCTGAAAGACCTGTTTAATTCCTTGGCTTCACGGGATTCAACGTAGTAAGTGAGCAAAAGGTCATGGGCCATTCTTGACATGCCGGCCACGCCGCTGTTTCTGGCTGTAAAGGAGGCTTTCACAGAGTAAAGCGCCTGGGGCCCGCGATTGATTAATTCACTGCACCATTGCTCAACTTCTTCTTCCAGCTTATCCGGAGGGACAACCGAGTTTATCAACCCCATATCAAGGGCCTGCTGTGCGCTATATTTTCTGCCGAGCATCCACATCTCCTTTGCTTTTTTCTTGCCCACCAGATCCTCCAGATACCATGTGCCGTAACCCGCATCAAAGCTTCCCATCATAGGTCCCACCTGCCTGAAGACCGATCTGTCCGTGGCAATCGTAAAATCACATACTACGTGAAGTACATTTCCTCCTCCCACGGCGAAACCGTCAACAGCCGCTATAATTGGTTTGGGATGCTTATCCATGAGATCATAGAGGTCGAGTACCGGCAATACGCCTTTATAGGAAAAAGTTTTTTCAAGATCCGCCTTATCACCCCCGATGCAAAAGAATTTTTCGCCGGCCCCTGATATAACGGCTACCCGAACATCTTCGTCTTTTCTGGAATCTTCCAGCGCATCCTTCATCTCAAGCAAGGTCTGAGCCCTGAACATGTTGGCATTCGAAGGACGATTGATAATTACTTTAGCTACCTGGTTCTTTTTCTCGTATATTATATCCTCGAATTGCATCACCATTCCTCCTTATGATAATTTCCGTTTTAACTGACCGTCGTTTCTAAATTACTTACTCCTCTTTATGCGGTCAGCCTCCGAATCTGCCAGCCATTCCTCATAAACCTCCCGGTTATGCTCGCCGAGCCTTGGCGGGACTCTTGGGGAGCCTTCCCGCGTTTCTCCCAGTTTCCAGGGAGCTCTTACCTGCGGAATTTCTCCGCCTTCATCGTCTTGTATATGATAAACTGTTTTTCTGTATTTTACATGCGGATCTTCCACGAGTTGATTTATGTAATATATAGGTCCGCACGGCACCCCCTTCTCGGAGAGATACTCAAACCAGTACTGGGCATCTCTCGTCATAAGAACCTTTTCAAACGACTCGATAATTTCTAAACGACGCTCTCTGCGGTCGGCATTGGTCTTATAGGCATCTGATTCCAAAAATTCTTCAAAACCAAGGAGCTTGCAGGCTCTCTCCCATATCTTGTCATTGCCTATAGCAACGTTTAGATAGCCATCCTTGGTTCGCAAGGGTTGATAAATGGCAATAGGGGTACTCTGGTTACTGTCGGGTACAGGCAATACCCCGGTAGACATGTAGCTGACAATTCTCGGTGTAATAAACGACATGATGCTCTCCACAAGATTGGCATCTATATAATCGCCTTCTCCTGTGAATATACGGCGGTAAAGGCAGCAGACAATTGCAAAACATGCATTGTGGGCGGCCAGAATATCTCCTGCGGCCGTGCCAACCTTCTCCGGCTCATTATCGCGCCCGGTAACGCTCATTATTCCGCCTATACCCTCAGAGATCAGATCATAACATGGCCGGTTTTTATAAGGCCCGCTCTGGCCAAAGCCCGTGATGGAACAGTAAATTATTGCGGGATTATGCTGTTTTACCTTTTCATACGTTAAATCATACTTCTGCAAGGTTTTCAATCCCAGGCTAAGCACGAAAACATCCGCTTTTTTGATGAGCTCCTGCAATGTGGCCCTGTCGTCAGGTTGATTGATATCCAGGGTAATGCTTCGCTTATTCCGGTTTACACTTAAAAACCATGGGCTTACGCCCTGTTCCGTAAAAGGGGGGCCCCAATGGCGGCTGTCATCTCCTCTTTCGGGCGGTTCAACTTTAACAACATCGGCCCCCATATCAGACAACAGCATGGTGCAGAAAGGACCCGCGTAAGACATCGTTAAATCCAGCACCCTTATACCCTTTAGCGGCATCTCTAAATTTCCCATTTGTCATATCTCCCAGGCATCTTTGTAAAATGAAATGCTCACATTAAACCACGGATTCGCTTTTCTTGTTCCTCATCTTCACGGTCATCGCCGCTTATTCGTTTTTTCACAAATACGATAACAACGGTTCGTTGACAAAATATCGGGCCTGTGTTATTTAAAAAAAAACTAATGAAAAAAGTGTGCCAAACGTTTAATTGGCATTATAAGTATTTATATTAACAGGTTATACTTAATGAAAAACCGCCATAGACATGTTAATTATAATTAACATGTTACCTATAATTAACACTTCCTCCGGACTGTTCTTATTGATTTTATGGGGGCCTTAAACTCAAATTCAGGCAGGTTGTCCGCCAATATTCAGTGTACCCGCAAATAAATTCCTCCAATCAGGTACCATGCCTCATACCCTTACTCGAGGGCGGAGAACTTATCGTAAGGAGAAGCAAAATTGAATATAGAAAAATTGCTTAATAATATTCCGATGGGCATTCTTATTGCCGCAGATGATCAAACTTATTATCTAAACAAAACTGTATGTGATATTTTAAATCTTGATTTTACAGCTTCCGAAGACACACTCTTGGAGATAAACAATGCCGGGCAACGTGTTAATAAACTATTAAACAATGAATTTATTCACAAAAAAAACAAAGTTTATAAAATTCTGCGCTATGCCCAAACAAATTATACATTTTGTATCGCAATAGAAATCACTTCCCTTGAATTTATGAATCAATTCTTTCTATCGGTTGACTTTGCCGAAGAGGTCCTCAGGTATCTATTCTTAAATCCTTATGAAGGAATGAACGTGGTGGATCAGAAAGGCTATGTCCGGTTCATGTCCCCAACGCATGAAAAATTTCTGGAAATTGAACATGGCCAGGCAATCGGCGTACACATAACCAAAATTATACCCAATACCAGGCTTCATATTGTCGCAAAAACCGGAAAGGCCGAAATCGGGAAAACCCAGGAGTTGCAAGGAGAAGAACGAATTGTCGGAAGAATTCCAATCCGGAAAAACGGGCAGACAGTTGGTGCCATAGGAAAAGTGCTCTTCAAGGATATAGACCAGCTAAAAGATATTATGAAAAAGCTGGACTATCTAAAACAGGAAGTTCAATACTACAAGCGCGAGCTTAGAAATTTACGCTCAACGCAATATTCCCTGGATAGAATTATCGGGAACTCTTCGCCTGTCAAACACATGAAAGAAGAAATAAAAAAAGCTGCCGCAGTGGATTTGCCTGTTCTTATTACAGGTGAAACAGGCAGCGGCAAAGAGTTGGTGGCCAACACGATTCACATTCTTAGCCGCCGGTCAAAAAAACCCCTGGTTGTGGTGAACATAGCCGCTATTCCCGCCGAACTTTTCGAATCAGAGCTGTTTGGCTACGAACCCGGCTCTTTTACCAATGCAAGCACAAAAGGTAAACCCGGAAAATTTGAAATAGCAAACGGCGGCAGTATCTTTCTTGACGAAATCGGGGATCTCCCTGTAGATACACAAGTTAAGCTTCTGCGCGTTTTGGAGGAAGGTTCCCTGGAGAAAATAGGGGCCAAAAAATTAATAAAATCAGATTTTCGTATTATTTCAGCTTCCAATAAAAATATTGAATACTTGCTTGAACAAAACCTGCTGCGCGAGGACTTTTTATACCGGATCAACGCGCTTAATATATTTGTTCCTCCCTTAAGAGAAAGAAAGGACGACATCCCCCTTCTCTCCAAACAATTTATTAAAGAATTCAACGAAAAATACAATTTTTATCCGCCGGTTAAAGGACTAACAGAAGAAGTAATTGAAAAATTTAAAACCTTTCACTGGCCCGGAAATATAAGGGAACTTAAAAATGAGATTGAGCGTGCCTGCAGTTTTACAGACAAGGAATACCTGGAGCCAAAAGATTTCACCGGACCCTTTAAAAATTCAAAAAAAGAAGACGAGGTTAATATTCAGGGTAATTTTTCACGAAAAAAAATCATGGATGACACGGAAAAAAATCTCATTCTGGAAGCCCTGAGACAAACAGATGGTAACAAAACAAAAGCCGCCAGGCTTCTTGGCCTGTCACGACCCATGCTATACAAAAAATTAAAAGCCTTAAACTTGACGGCAAAGTAAAAAGTCCAATATCGGCGTTACGCTTCATCCCTCGGAATTTCATCACGCCAACGGCGTGACTGCATTCCTCGGGATTTTGCGCGCCTTGATCTTGAACTTTTTACTTTGCCGTCATAAATCGTCTTTTTACGATTCTGCCGAACCTGGTGAACTCGTAGAAAGCAATCTATACTGAAAAATTTACCTACAGGTATAATTATGCCTGAATCTTTTACATATAACAGGCTTATTCAGGACATCGCAAATCCTGACACTGCAGAAAGTGCGCATATTGAATTAAAGGAAAACCTCCAAAATATAGTGGAGACAGCGGCCTATATCTTTGATGCTGAATCCTGTATTTTATTTACGCTGGATCCTGCTAAAACAGAAACCCAACTCCTTGTTTCCAATGGACTGGATTCAACCACCCAGAGAAAAATCAGGATAGCCGATATTGCAGACCTGCCCGAAATCAGGCAAAATCGAACCCTGCTCATTGAAGATGCTGAAAACGACCCCCGTACATCCGGCGTAATTGAATCAATGGATAAAAACATAGTCTCAGTCATCGGATTGCCTTTTTCTGTTACCCGGGACATATCAATGCTTCTACTGATCCTTCTTGCCCGGCCCCTGAACCATGATGAAAAAAGCCCCCGGCTGCATACCGCTGTATGCAGCCAGGCCTCGGCCGCGGTCAAAAACGTCATCCAGCAGAGCCAGTATCTTGAAACCTTTAGCAAAATTAGCGCCAGCATTCACCAGGGAGAAGAAGTTGAAGACATCTTAAACATTATTGTGACCCATATTCAGGAAATCATGGAAGCCCGGGGCTGTATTTATTGGATTGTAAACACAAAACAAAGGGATATTCATCTGAAAGCCACCTCAGGCTTTCAGATGGAAAGCCTCTCCTTAATCAGCTATGAAACCCTGGAAGAGATATTTGATTTTTACAGCGAAAAAGATATTTATTTTGAAGATGTAAGAGAAGATCCACGCATCCCCAGCGCCACAAACCTGGGCAAACAGATGGTCACTTCGGTTTTGGGAATTCCGTTTCCTATCGTAGAGCCGTTCCGCGGCATTCTGGCCGTGTATTTCAGCAGCAGCCGGCCTGTTAAACGCAGCGAAATCGAATTTGTGCGGGATGCAGGCAGGCAAGGAGCTATAGCCCTTCACAAGGCATTTCGTTATGATGAACGCATATTCAAAGCGTTTCAGGAAACCATCCAGGGTCTTGTAATGGCCATTGAAGCAAAGGACGTATGCACTCACGGCCATTCTTTAAACGTAGCCACCTATGCCAGACTCACCGCCCTGGAAATGGGACTGGGGGAAAAAGAAGCAGACACCGTCTACCATGCCGGGTTGCTCCATGATATCGGAAAGCTCGCGATGGAAGATACAATCCTGCGCAACCTGGGCAATCTTACGCGCAGCCAGGTATCACGATACGACATTGAAACCGTTGAAAAGCACCCGGTCATAGGAGCGCTGATCCTTGAGCCACTATCGTCTCTGGGCAAAGTGGCCAACCTGGTCAAATACCATCATGAACGCTTCGACGGCAAGGGATATCCGGAGGGACTGTCCGGAAAGGACATCCCCATTGGTGCAAAGATAATAGCAGTCTGTGACAGTTTTGACGCTATGACCTCCGAAAGACCCGGAGCCACTATCCTGGATACTAAAAAAGCCATGGCAGTCCTGAAAATGCATTCCGGAACCAAATTTGATCCCGAAGTGGTGCGCGCGTTTATACAAGTCATTGAAAAAAGACCCGATGCTGTCAAACCTTTTACCCTCACCGGGGATTATATTACCAGGCACGCCGAAACCCTTAATGCTAAAAAAAAACGAAGCTCCCTTTTGGCCCGGTTGCTAAAAATTGGCAAACAATAACTCTTTGATTTTACTTAATACTTAACCACTTAAAACTTAACACTGTCTGTAAAAAATTTTTTACAGACTCATCAAGTTTAACCGGCATCCATGATACT
This sequence comes from Desulfobacteraceae bacterium, assembly GCA_021737565.1. Taxonomy (GTDB): domain Bacteria; phylum Desulfobacterota; class Desulfobacteria; order Desulfobacterales; family Desulfosalsimonadaceae; genus Desulfosalsimonas. The sequence goes on from JAIPDS010000003.1 coordinate 58,919, forward strand.
CTCTAAGAATATGGGAAAAAGTCCATTTTTTTCAACTTTACCCGGGCGATCCGAATCTGCTTGAATGCCGCCTTTAAAGCCTGTTGGTCAATGGCGGTCAGATTGCCCGGTTTGATAAAATTATCCGGCGAGTCGCCGCCTTGTTCAATCATGCGACTTTGATGTCTTAACCTCTGATACATAAGAAAATTATAGGCGTGCATTATGTTATCGTATTCTTTCTTTTTAAATCGTTGCCGCCGGTAAAGTGCAAGAAGGCGTTTGGCGGTATTGGTTTCTTTAATTTTCTCCTGCAAAGCATAAATTCTGCTGAAATCAACGAGCAGGCGCATCGCCCCCTTGATATTCAGCCCGCCTTTACCCTCTCCACGCTTCCTGAGCACAAAGTTGCCGAAAAAACTGATAGGCAAACGATAATAAAGGGTATTTTGAGCCATATGCCCTAATAGCGCCTGCCATTGCTCCAGTTTTGCAAAAAGGGCCTCGTGCAATTCATCAACGAGTTCCTGACTGCCAAAGCCCAGCCGAAAATCAAAGAAAATACTTGCATATAATATTCGCTCAGGATCAAGGCCCACAATCCATGCCCGGTAATATTTTTCCCAGCGGGACATGGGCTGGCACCATTTAGGGTTTTTGGCCATTACATTGAAGTCGCAATATTTCTGCCCAATTTCATGGAGTTGATCACAAACCAGGGTTCCCATTTCCAGAAAGTAACGATTTACATCGGACTCATCTTCTGGCTCGGGATCTGAATATACAATGCCGTTATCCTGATCTGTTTTCAGTGTCTGTTCCTTGCGGCCTTCGCTTCCGAAAAGCAAAAAAGCAAAATCTGCCGGCGGCGGCCCGATTTGTTCAAGAGTCATGTCCATAACCCGCGCGAGAACTGCGTCATTTACCGCTGTAATAATCTCGTTGACATGGCCTACAAGGACACCCCTGGAAAGCAACCTGCCAACCATGGCAGGCACCTTTGCATATGCCTCCTTTAGCCCGGAAATCTGCCGGACGTTTTTAATATCATGTACCAGTAATACCGGAGAATGGATACCTTCCAGCAAAAGATCCCTCTCTGTGATCATCCTCCTGACTGCGTTGTTATAAAAAACCCCCAGGTGTTTGATCCCGTCTTTCATCATGCTCAGCAAGGCTTCAAAAACCGTCTCCGAATCATTTACATATACCAGCGGACTCGACATTATTTTGCCAACCGCTTCATCAGCGCAATAACCCTCTATAACAACTTTTTGACGCAGGTCGCTGTCAGTGACAAGCCCTGAAGGGGACCCCTCATCATTGATTACAATAATCGCATCCCGGCCACTGGCTTCCAACAACCCGGCCGCCTCCCGAATAGTGTTTTGAACCCGACAGGAGGGAAAGACCCTGGCGATTTTGCCCACGGGTTTCCATAAAAATTCGTCGGCCAAAAATAACGACGATTCATCCGTTTCACCCGGGCTGATTGTTTGCGACTCTTTTATGCGCTTATCCATGGTTGATCAGCCTCTAAAAAAACCTTTTCCCAAGGAGTTTTAAGTTGTTAAGTGAAATCATGAACATATTTTTTATTATGGGCAAATTATTTCAGTTTTGAGACATAAGGACTGGCGCTGATAAAAAACCTCAGGGGCTCCTGCGCCCAGGAACCCGCATACCCCACCCCGATTCGGGGTTTTTCGGCAATATTAAAATCCCCGGTTTCAGGGCCGGCTGCTATATAAAGACGGCTGCCTGTAAGATCCAGCCCGTTGACACTTTTGTCAATATTCATGGCCCGGCATACGAGACCCGGCCCACGTGTTCTGTCTTCAAGATTTTTAACCGGTTCAAGGGCCCGGATCAGAACCGCTGATGCGTTCTCCCCCGGTCCGGTTACGACATTTAACAAGTGATGCATTCCATAGACCAAGTACACATAGGCAAATCCGGACGGCCCGAACATAACTTCCGTGCGCCTTGTCTTTTTTTTAGAGGAATGCGAGGCAAGATCATGGGAACCCAGATATGCCTCTGTCTCCACAATTTTTCCGATCCGGACCTTTGCGTCGCGATCATGGACCAGGTATTTGCCCAGCAGGTCTTTTGCAACCGCATCTGCAGGCCTGTCATAAAAATCCCGCCCCATGGGTTTCATAAAACACATCCTCTTTTTCCGAAATAAAACAGTGATGTCTTACAAGCTGTCTTGTCTTGTCTTGTCTTGTTTCCTGCAATCGATTGCCAACATTTTGTTTAAATTATGACAGTCCCGGCAAAAAATCAAATCAAGTGTTTCGGTATTTTCCGCTCTGTACCATCATGCAAATAAGCCCGGGCAGCCTTTTATTCAGCCTCCGCAAAACCGCATTCAAGACTTAAAAAATTTTTCTTGACATATATAAACTTTTCATTATAATTGGATCTAAATATAAAGATAAATTGATTTAAGAAAATGAATAGCCTGGCATATTTCAAAGCACTTGCGGATGAAACCCGGATCCGCCTGGTAAATATCCTGCTGCATCACGAACTCAAGGTGGGGGAAATAGTAAGTATCCTTGAGATGGGACAATCCAGGATCTCGCGTCACTTAAAGATTCTGGCTGATGCGGAGATGGTAAAAAGCCTTAAAGAAGGCGTATGGGGTTTTTATTCCATTGCAGAGACCGGGCCCGGACGCAGATTCATTGATGCGGTCAGCCATGTTTTCAAAGATGACCCCCTGCTGGAGCACGACCTTGAGAAGGCCGGTCAGATAATCGAGGCCCGCTCCAGGAACACCATGAGGTTTTTTGATCACGTGGCCTCCAGGTGGGATCTTTTAAAACGCGAAATCATCGGCGCATTTGATCTGCAGAAGGCAATTTTCAAAAACGCCGGAACATATGAGACAGGCGTGGATCTGGGATGCGGTACCGGTGAGCTGCTCGGTGTCATGAAAAATCACGCGGCAAAGGTTATAGGCGTAGATTCTTCACCAAGGATGATAGAAGAGGCAAGAAAACGATTTTCAAGCGGACACGGAGAAAGTATGGAAATCCGGCTGGGCGAACTCGAGCACCTGCCCATGGGAGACAAGGAAGCGGATCTTGCTGTTATATCCCTTGTTCTGCAGTATTTAGACGACCCACAAAAAGGCATCTCCGAGGTTGAAAGGATTTTAAAGCCGGGCGGCCAATTCATACTGGCCGAGCTTGACAGGCACGAAAACGAGCATCTTAAAACCGTCTACGGTGTCAAATGGCAGGGTTTTGACAGGCACGAACTGAGCCGGTGGCTTGAAAAAAACGGATTTAAAGTAAAACAGGTCGAGCCTCACCCGATTTCAAAAGGGCTGACCTTAAACATTTTCCGGGCGGCCAGGATTAATTAAGGCCGCCCCGGACAAACCAAGGCAAAAAAAGAAAGGAACAACAGAATGTTAATGAAACCAGATGAAAATAAAAAACCGATCGTACCTGAACTCGACCCCGGGCTGCCCTATAAAGTGGCCGACATATCTCTTGCCCCGGACGGATTCAAGGAAATGGAGCTTTCTGAAAATGAAATGCCCGGCCTGATGGCGGTGAGGGATAAATACGGACCCGAAAAGCCGCTTAAAGGTTTTAAAATAACCGGCAGCCTGCACATGACCATACAGACCGCAATGCTGATTGAAACATTAAAGCAGCTTGGCGCAGACATCCGCTGGGCATCCTGTAACATTTTCTCCACCCAGGACCAGGCCGCAGCAGCAATTGCCAAGTCCGGCTCCGCAGCCGTGTTTGCCTGGAAGGGCGAATCCCTGGAAGACTACTGGTGGTGTACAGAACAGGCTCTTACCTGGCCGGACGGCACAGGACCTGACCTGATAGTGGATGACGGCGGGGATGCCACCCTTTTTATCCACGAAGGGGTAAAGGCTGAAGACAGCCCCGAGATGCTTGAAAAAGAATACGATGTATATGAGTATCAGTGCATAATCAACAGGTTGCGGGCTTCATATGAACGCGACCCGAAGCACTGGCACAAGGTTGCCGAAAAAATACAGGGGGTTTCCGAGGAAACCACCACGGGCGTAAACCGCCTTTACCAGCTCGCCAAAAAAGGCGAACTGCTTTTCCCGGCGGTAAACGTAAACGATTCTGTGACCAAGTCCAAGTTCGACAATATTTATGGCTGCCGGGACTCCCTGGCAGACGGGATCAAGCGTGCAACCGATACCATGGTTGCCGGAAAAACAGTTGTAATATGCGGCTACGGAGACGTTGGCAAGGGGTGCGCCCAGTCCATGCGTGGTTTCGGCGCAAGAGTGGTGGTAACCGAAATAGATCCCATCTGCGCGCTGCAGGCGGCAATGGAAGGCTATGAAGTCTCGACCATGGAGGATATGGCACCTGCCGGCGATATTTTCGTAACGGCATCAGGCTGCTGCGACGTGGTGACAGGCGAGCATATGGAACAGATGAAAAACGAGGCCATTGTATGCAATATAGGTCATTTCGACCACGAAATCGAAGTCTCCTACCTGGAGAAAAACTGCGAAAAAACCAGTATCAAGCCGCAGGTTGACCAGTGGCACATGAATTCGGGGCGCTCCGTCATCCTGCTTGCAGAAGGACGCCTTGTAAACCTTGGATGTGCAACCGGGCATCCCAGCTTTGTCATGAGCAACAGCTTTACCAACCAGACACTGGCCCAGATCAAACTGGCCGCAGAAGACCTTGACAGGCAGGTATATACGCTTCCCAAGGGTCTGGACGAAGAGGTGGCAAGGCTGCATCTGGACCGTCTCGGTGTAAAACTTACCAGCCTTAATGAGAAACAGGCAGACTACCTGGGCGTGCCTGTGCAAGGACCTTATAAACCAGAACATTACCGGTACTAAGCCTGCAGCAACTTCAAGCCTCAAGCTGCAGCTTCAAGCTTAAAAGCGCAAAGTAAAGCAAAAAGCGGGGTTACCCCGCGGGCTTCCGGTGGGGGAGCCTGCGGGGCAAGACCCCGCTTTATAATTTTTTATGGTTTCTCAGCAGTTGCGCCCCCAGATCCAGAGCCTTCAGGTTTATTTCGTGAAAGGAGGGGGAAAAGCGCTTCCTTATCAGCTCCTTTACAGAATCCAGGCGCACCAGGCCGGTGAGTTCTACTATTGCGCCGAGCAGGCAGATGTTTAACACAACAGGTTTTCCTATTTTTTCCATAACCGTCTTCTGGAAGGCCAGCTCCACTCTCCTGGCATCCACAAAGGCCGGATTTTTAACAAGATCAGAATCTGTGACAAGATAACCTCCGGGACGAATGGTGGACTGGTATTTGTCAAATGCCTCCTGGGTAAGGCAGATCAGTACATTGGGCTGAATCACCCCGGGAAAATAAATCGGCTTGTCCCATATGATCACATCGCTTCTTGCCGCCCCTCCCCTGGCCGCAGCGCCATAGGACTGGCTCTGGACCGCGTTTAACGACTCAAAGCGAACCGCGGCTTCTGCCAGAAGAATTGCGGCTGTTATCACTCCCTGGCCTCCGGAGCCTGAAAACAAAAATCTGCATTTTTCCATGATTCTATTTCCCCTGTGCCCGGGATATTACACTCTCGTATTCTGTACAGTATTCAGTCTGTTCCTTTTCAACAAAAATCCCGCGCTCAATTAACTCGGGATTGTCCTGCTTTTTCTTCGAACCTATCCGGGCGGTCTGTTTTTTGTAGCCTTCGAGCATTTCAACCGCATCCCCGGCCTTGTTGCGCCTTCCGAAATGCGTGGGGCACTGGCTTAAGACTTCCAGAACTGAAAAACCCTTATGAGAGATTGCCTGCTTTATGAATTCCTCGAGTTCGCCCACGTGATATGCCGTGGTTCGTGCCACAAACGTTGCCCCCGAGGATACGGCCAGATCCACGGTATTAAATGCCTGATCGATATTGCCGTAGGGAACCGTGGTGCCCATTGTCCCGTAGCCGGAAAGCGGGGAGAACTGCCCGCCGGTCATGCCGTATATACGGTTGTTCATGACAATGGCGGTCATATCTATATTGCGCCGCGAAGCATGTATGAAATGATTGCCGCCTATTGCAAGGGCATCTCCGTCTCCCATGGGCACTATAACGTTTAACTCCGGCTTGCTCATCTTGATACCCGTGGCAAAAGCAAGCGCCCTGCCGTGCAGCGTATGCATGGAATGAAAATCAACATATCCCGAAATCCGGGCTGAACAACCAATGCCTGACACCATTACAATATCCTGCTTATCAAGGCCGAGTGCCTCTACCGCCCTTAACAGTGCATTTAAGACAATTCCATGGCCGCAGCCCGGGCACCACATGTGAGGGAAGAAACGTTTTCTTATATAATCGTTTACTGGCACGGATCAGACTCCTTTCCCATGGATGACACGCAGAATGTTTCTGATGTCTGTGGGCGTAATAAGCTGGCCGTCTATACGGTTTGCCAGAAACACCTTGTCAGGGTTGTCCACGGCGAGTTTTACCTCGCGCATTACCTGCCCGATATTCATCTCCACCACCAGCACGAAATCAACTTTTGCAGCCGCCTCACGAACAATGTCGGCCGGAAACGGCCAAAGGGTGTTTAATTCCAGCAATCCGATACGCTCGCCCCTTTTACGCCGGTTTTCCACCAAATGCAGGGCTGAGCGAGCTGCTGCACCGTATGAAACAAAAAGAGTTTCCGCGTCTTTTGTATGATACTTTCGGAAACGGGTCATTTTTTCGCTGTAGTTTTCAATCTTGTCAACAAGGTGCCTGATAAGCCCGTATACAATTTCGGGCTTTTCAGTGGGAAATCCCCACATGTCGTGATACAGGCCTGTTACGTTGTAGCGGTGAACGTCTCCGAAATCAGACATGGGAAGCCTTCCGTCCTCCCTTGGAAGATAGGGGTGATAATCAACCCCGTGTGCAACTGCGGTTCTAAGGCGTGCCACCAAGGAAATTTCCCCGGGCTCCGGGATGCGGATTTTTTCCCGCAGATGGCCCACAACCTCGTCCAGGAGAAGAATCACCGGGGTCCGGTAAGTTTCGGCAATATTGAAAGCCTCCACCGTCATACGGAAAATATCAGCATGGTTGGAGGCGGTAAGCGCAACCATGGCGTGATCCCCGTGGGTGCCCCAGCGGGCCTGCATCACATCGCCCTGCCCTGCGTGCGTGGGAAGTCCCGTGGAAGGCCCCCCGCGCATTACATTTACTATAACGCAGGGAATTTCGGCCATTATTGCGTATCCCAGGGCCTCCTGCATAAGGGAGAATCCCGGGCCGCTTGTTGCCGTCAGGGTCTTTTTCCCGGTAAGAGAGGCGCCTATCACCGCGCACAAAGAGGAAATCTCGTCTTCCATCTGGAGAAATTTTCCGCCTTCCTGCGGCAGGCGAAGAGCCAGGTGCTCTGCAATCTCGGTGGAGGGAGTAATCGGGTAGCCGGCAAACAACCCCAGCCCCGCATAAAGGGCCGCCTCCGCGCAGACCTCGTTTCCCTGGATAAACCGTACGTCATTGTTTTCCATTGCCGTCCTCCCGGTTTTTTCCGGACTCTTTCTTTAAAACCTCGATTGCAAGATCCGGGCACCTGTACTGGCAAAGTTTGCAGCCAATACATTCTTCCGGTCGGGCTGCGCGGACCTTTCCCTCCTCATCTAATTCCAGAACCTTTTTAGGGCAGAAATGCACGCATATTCCGCATCCCTTGCACCAAGAAGGTTGAATGCTGTGTGTCACCGATTTCGCTGAAGCCTGTTCTACCATGCCCTGCGCCCCTCTTAATTGACGGCTTCGTAAAAAGTCCAATATCTGCGTTGCGCTTCATCCCTCGAAATTTCACGTACGATAAGTACGCTGCATTCCTCGGGATTTTGCGCGCCTTGATCTTAAACTTTTTACTTTGCCGTCGAAAATCGACTTTTTATGAGTCCATCCTTAATTAGAAAAACAAAAAACTTATTTACAGGCAGATACCTGCAATACCGGCCCTGATTCAGAATTTTTCTCCGGCCAAAACCCGCCTTTTTCCAATGCCCGAACCAGATCCTCCTCTGATGTTACCGGCTCCGGAAAAACCGTATACGCCCGGCCAAGCACGTGCAGCCCGTGGGCATCCGAACCTCCTGTGCCCAAAACACCCATTTCCTCTGCCGCCCTGCGTGCGGGTTGATTTTCCTCCTCTTTGAGGCTGCCGTTTTCAGTCTCGATTGCAGCTATGTTTTTCAGGTTCAAAACGCCTGACCCCAAAACGGTTCCATTTATCCCCTTCTGGAAAGGATGGGCAGGCACTGCCGCTCCCCCTCTTCTACATACCATGTCAATTACCCTTTGCATGGGAAGTCCGGGCGGAAAATCGCTTTTACCCGCCCTGACCCCGTAGATAAGCAGATGACCTTCAGCAGCCCTGTACTCCATTGCCCGCAGTATCGGAAATCCCGTTCTGCGGGCGATCCGGTCAAAAGGCCTGCTAAGCTCCCAGGAGTGATGCTCGGTGATACATACGGCATCCAGCCCGGCCTCGCAGGCACGGGGAACAACCTCTTCGGGCAGTATCATGGAATCACCCCCAAGGACCGTATGCACATGCATGTCAATATAAAACATAATTTTACCAGCCGTCCAAAAACCGAAATCAGATATTTAACATCTACAATTAAAATAAAGTTTATCTCTTTTTGGGAAAACACAAACATTTAATTTTTACAATGGATAAATTTGACAGAATTGTAAATAGTCGTTTTTGAGCGACATTTGACCATTTTGGGCGCGGGGCAAGAAAACCGACTTCTAAGTAACTTCAAAAAAAGTTGCTGTTAATGCCCGGTCCCGGCCTTCGGCGCGGGGGAACACTTCCAAGGAAATCCTTTTTTTGCGCTCTTACAAAATTGCACTTCGTCGCCCTGACGGCGGTGCGCAAAAGCGGGTTTCCGAGCGGAAATTGAGGCTCGACGAGGCTCCTGGAGCGAGGAACCTCGCTTTTTCGCGCCGCCGATCAGCCAAGGTGATTGCGGATTTCATTTCTGCAAAAATACTGCCCTGGCGGGATAAACAGCTTTTTACGAATCCATAATAAATCCATAATATTTGATGGACTCGTAAAAACCTTCTAACCTCATTCGAGGTTTTTACAGGAAGGAAGCCCTGCGGCCGGGGGCGGTTTTTGAAGCGACCCCGGCCTTGGACTTCCTTGGGAGGCGATTTCCGACCACAAAGTAATTTGAAAATACAAGCAGGCTGTATTGGAAACCGGGGAAATACTACACGATGTTTTTTATTGATTGAGATCAAGCACTTCCACGGTTTTCTGCAGCTTGCCGGAATAAAGCTCCGCCTTTTCCGGCAGAAAAAAGTTGAGCTTTTCCCGCGTCTTGTATGCCACGGCATCTGTTCCGCCGATGGCGTAGATCTTTCCGTCAGGCGCGGCAACAGCAGCCAGAATGGATCTGGGGATATTCATGGACGGCCCCCGGCTCCAGGAATCTTTGGCAGGGTCATAAATATAAACATCCCGAAGAGGGTGCGATGATTCTCCCGCCTCTGAGCCGCCCAGGATATAAATACGGTTATCAGACCCTAAAACGGCCGCGTGGAAAGCTTTTCCCGCAGGAATAGGTTTTCGCTGTGACCAGGTATCGGTTTGGGGATCATACACCTCTGTTGTATCCAGATAATCATGGGCCCGAGCATCAGATGTGCTCTTTGCACCGCCGAAGACATAAATATTGCCGTCAGGGCCTAAAACCGCGGCATGCTGAAGCCGTTTGGAACTCATGGGGGTGCGATACGTCCACTGGTTTGTCTTTGGGTCATAGCATTCCACCGTGTCTGTAACCACCTGCTTGGTGTATGCATAATAAGGCTCGTCCACCTTTCTGCCTTTTATTTCCTTTTCCTCCTTTTCATACCGCCACCCTCCGAATACAAAGATTTTTCCGCCAGGCGTGCGCACGGCCTCATGCGCC
>JAIPDS010000004.1 GCA_021737565.1 Desulfobacteraceae bacterium
ACTGTTTGACTTTAGTTATCGAATACATGTTCCACCTCCTTGTCGAAATATCTAATTTGGACCATCCTTATAACATTTAAAAACATATTAATTCAATAGCTTATATTAATTTTTACTGGCCTGACTAAATACACCTATTATTTTTTCACCAAATTAAAAAATATTATAAATTCAACTTCCATCACTTATATAACATATATGGGCATTGTCTGTGCGAAGATACTCTTCTTTTTTCCATATCCCTTCCTCTTCGAGGACCAGGAATAGGCTTGCCCGAGTGAAGTTCAAATTGTCGAATAAAGTTCAAATTTTGTAGCTTAGAGGTTCCTAGCACTGAAGGGGGGGGATGTCAAGAGGGAATTTTCAGTTGTCAGCCACACATAATATGTCCGGTTCAACAGGAAGGGTCGCCATTCGGATATCTGTTTCACCAACCCCCTGCATCGTTTCAACACGTAACGATCCCTTTCATGAAAAGCCGTAATCATTGGATTGACAATAACCTACAAAATTCCGTTTTTGAACAAGAGTGTTATGTGTTACTTACTGAGCTATGCGGCTTATAATATTTGTCCATTTTATGAATTTTTTGCGCCATGGGATGATATTCCCTCTGATTCCGCTGTTTGCTCACAAGATGGGCTGTTCCAGCGTGATGATAGGGGTTGCGGTTAGCTGTTTCAACCTGCTTCCGATTCTGATAGCCCTACCTGTTGGTAAGTTAAGTGAAAGGTTACCTATCAAGGCGCTGTTCCTGTTAGCAGCCTTTTCCAATCTTATATACAGCATTCTGCTTATAGCGGCTCACAATGTTTGGGTGCTCATTTTAGCCCAAATGACAGGAGGCTTTGGTTTTTTACTGTTGGTCATTTCCGGCCAGACATGGATTAGTGAATATACAGAAAGAAGAATACGTGAACGGGGATTTGGCCTTTTAACCCTGGCGGCTGCAGTGGGGCAGACCATAGGACCCATCCTGGGCGGTTTTGTTCTTTCCAGCACATCATTTGATACTGTTTATAGCCTGGCAGTAATTTTTTCCCTTATAGGGTTTTCCATAATCGGGCTTCCGAGCGGGGCACAAAAGGAAAAGAGGGTTGGTAGACGAACCGGAACCTCTATCAAAAAAGCCATAGCCAGATTCACAGCTGATCGGAAAATGTGCGCCATACTCATATTTGCCTTTGTGGCAGCATTTGCTGCGAGCCTGCGCTTTTCGTTTGTGCCTGTGCTGTTTAAGGCCCAAAATATAAACGAAGGCACCATCGGCTTTCTGCTTTCAATCTTCGCCTTGTCCATGACATTAGTGCGCTTTATCATCGGACGTGCAATGGGAAGGTTAACTCGCGAAATGCTGCTTGGTCTGGCTATGACACTTTTTTTTGCAGCAATAATTTCACTGCCTTCAACATCACAAGTATGGCTCTTAGGCGGTATTATGTTTTTATTCGGGATAGGCTTCGGCATATCCCAACCTCTTTCATTGGTCATGGTCTCTGACAGGGCTGGAGAGAATTCAGGCCTGGCCATGAGTTTTCGTTTTCTTTTAATAAATCTGGGTATGTTGATAAGTCCTGTCATTACTGGTTTTATGGTAGAAGGCTTCGGCTTGACGGCGGCTTTCTACTTTGTGGGTGTTGTCTTTTTTTCAGCAGGTATCCTGATTTTTTTCCTGGGATACAAGGATGTATAGACGGGAGTTTCAGATAAAGGCCGCAGAATGAACTTTATCGTCGAAAACAGAATAAAAACTATTTGCATTCTCAAAGTCTTCTGCTATAAAAAGTCATTTTTAAATTAATGCCATAAACTACAAAATTCCGTTTTGGACAACAATGGGGAGGTCTATCAATTGATAGTAAACAGCATTGAAGCAATTCCATTTCGTATTCCTTACACTAAGAAAAAAGTGTGGGCGCGCGGCGTGCTTGAGGCGGCAGAACATGTCCTGGTCCGCATTAAAACAGACAACGACCTGATCGGCATAGCGGAAGCCCCCCCCCGTCCGACCATATACGGGGAGTCGTTGCAATCAATCACAGCAGCCATAGAAAACTGGTTTGGACCGGCCATAGTCGGAATGGATCCCTGGAATACAGAGATAGTGCTGGATCGTTTCGAACAATGGGTAGGCAATCCCGCAGCAAAGGCAGCTGTAGAAATGGCTCTGACAGATATAAGAGCTCAAGCTGCGGGTGTTCCAGTTTATAAGTTGTTGGGCGGGTGGACTGATCAGGTACCGGTTTGTGCCCGAGTTCCCACAGGAACCCCCGATGAGGTGATAGCCTCATGTCAAAAATATTTTGAAGACTACGGTATTAATACGTACAAGATCAAAGTCGGGATGGAACCAAATGAGGACATTGCCGCCCTTGAGAACATTCGGAAGGATTTAGGGCCAGAGGCTCGTCTTTGCCCTGATGCGAATCAGGGCTACGACCCTCAGACCGCCATCCGCGTTTTGAAAGCTATTGAGGATTTGGATATCACCCTACTTGAAGAACCTTGCAGCATTTATCACCGTGGACGACAGCAGGTGGCCGAATCGACCATAATACCCATTATGGGAGATGAAAGTTGTACAAATATTATTGAAGTTCGTAATCAGCTTTCCGCAGGCACGGTAGGGATTATCAGCATAAAAGTGGCCCGAACCGGATTCGCAATTTCCCAGCGTATTTCCCACCTCTGTGAAGCTGAAGGAATCGCAAATTTGTGCGGCACCCAAGGCGACAGCAGCATAGGCGTTGTCTGTGGCGCGCATTTTGCAGCTTCATGCCGCAACGTTAAACTGGCCAGCGAACTGACTGGTCATCTGGATACGGTCGATGACTTTCTGATAGAAACGCCAAAAATAGAAAATGGAATGATTAAGCTCTCTGATACCCCCGGTTTAGGGATAAAAATAGACGAAGATAAACTCAATTATTATCGGATATGATGTTTTCCATGACCAAGGAAATACAAAGAATCGAAAACTGATGAATCAGGAAGTATTACAATTATGGCCTGAACTTGAATGGATACAAGACCGGGATTTGCGCGAAAAAACAGCAAAAACATGGGAACTTGCTTTAGATAGAAGTGTTTTGTCACCGGAAGACTTAAAACGCATTCCTTTTACATTACTGGTTGGTCCTGAACTTAAGGTAACTTTTATGGATCATAAGCGTTCGTTAGTGCATATTGCCAAAGATGCCGGCGAAAAAATCAATGCTATGTATCATGGCGAACTTACTGTAAACATGGATGTATTGATCGCGGGCGCTATCCTTGCCGATGTTGGAAAAATGCTGGAATATGAATTGGATGATCAGGGTAATGCTATGCAGGGGACTTATGGCAAGTATCTGCGTCATCCTTTTAGCGGCGTATCGTTAGCCGAAGAAGCCGGTATGCCCCCGGAGGTGTGCCACATTATTGCTACCCATGCCAAAGAAGGCGACATGGTGAAACGTACTACAGAGGCTTATCTGGTTCATCATGCTGATTTTATGACTTTTTTACCATTTATGGATCGACTCAAAATTAATCAATAACCAGCAAAATATTTCACCCATGGGAAAAACATTAATTGAAAGAATACTGGCCCGCCATTCTGAAAAAGATGAGATCAAACCGGAAGAAATTATTGATATTAAGATCGATACCAGAGCAGCGCGCGATTTCGGGGGTGCCAATGTAGTAAAGAACCTGGAAAACAACAATCTTTCCATTGAAGACCCGCAGAAAACCTTTTTTACGTTTGATACGAATCCCGGTGGCAGTGATCAGAAGTATGCAGCCAATCAGCAATATTGCCGGATGTTTGCCCGCCGGAATAATATAAAAGTTTTCGATATCAATATGGGTATCGGCACTCACCAGGCTATTGACAGCGGACTGGTATGGCCTGGCAGTACTTTTGTATCCACAGATTCCCATTCCAATATCATGGGATCAGTGGGTGCTTTCGGACAAGGGCTTGGCGATAAAGATATGGCAGCAGTCTGGGCTTACGGCTCAATATGGTATAAAGTACCTGAGTCAGTAAAATTAAATTTTCATGGTAAGCGCCCGGAGAATGTCACGGCCAAAGATATTGTTCTCAATCTGCTTTCCCGTTTTGGTGCCAGCACGTTATTGGGCACGGCTGTGGAGTTTTCCGGCGATGCTGTTGAAGAGCTGACCCTGGATGAGCGCATCACCATAGCTTCCATGGGTACGGAAATGGGAGCTATTACGTTGTTATTTGCTCCGAATGAGCAGATACTAAAAACCTTAAAGGAACGCTCAGCTAAAGGATATGAAACAATCCGGGCCGATGAAGATGCTGTTTACAGCAAAGAATATGACATGGACATTTCTTTGTTTGAGCCAATGATTTCTTGTCCCGGTCATCCCCATGATGTCACAACCTTTGATAAGCTGAAGCGGACAAAAATCGATTCCGCATTTATCGGCTCATGCACCAATGGACGGATGGAAGACCTGAGGGCGGCCGGAGCCATATTGCAGAATCGTAAACTAGCCCCCGGCGTAGTGCTCAAAATCGTTCCATCTACGGATGCAATCTGGCGGCAGGCTATGGATGAAGGACTGATCAAAACATTTAAAGAAGCCGGGGCTTTGGTTTCCAATGCCGGATGCGCCGGCTGTGCAGCCGGACAGGTTGGGCAAAACGGACCCGGGGAAGTTACCGTGAGTACCGGAAACCGCAACTTTGCCGGCAAGCAGGGAAAAGGAGAGGTTTACCTTGCTTCACCTGGTGTTGTCGCTGCCAGCGCTGTTGCCGGCTATATCACAACGCCGGATAATATTCCGGAAAAACCCATGACCTTCGAAAGCCGGCAGGTGTATAAGAAAACAAAAGAAACTGAAAACAAAAAATCTGAAAAGTACGACCGGCCAACCGTAGTGGAAGGTAAGACATGGTTTATCAATGTAGATGACATTGATACTGATATGATCTTTCATAACAAGTACTTGCACATTACCGACATGGAAGAAATGGGACAATATGCTTTGGATAACCTGGAAGGCTGGGAGGATTTTGCCCAAAAAGCAAGTCCCGGCGATATTATAATTACCGGAAAAAACTTTGGTGCAGGAAGCTCTCGCCAGCAGGCCGTGGACTGCTTTAAATCACTCGGGATATCATGTATTCTTGCAGAATCATTTGGTGCAATCTATGAACGAAATGCAATCAACGCTGCCATGCCGGTGCTGACCTATGTACCTGAAGTCCTTGAAGAAATAGACTATGAACCTGGCGATCGTGTGCAGATCGATTTTAAGGAGGGGCGGATTAAAAATCTAAAAAACAACAAAAGCGCCGCCATTGATCCGTTTTATGATGTACAAATGGAGATCTACCAAAGAGGTGGTCTTTTAATGCAATAGGTATATTAATTTTGCCTGTAAAATCCGGAAACTAAAAACCCAAGGACTGGCCTATAATCAGGACACAGATCCTTTCCCTGTCGCGCGAGCATCCCTCGATAATGGCGGTGTTGCAACACATCCGCGCCGGCGGGCGGCAATCGCTGCATATTCCGGTATCGCTGCAGGGGGGCCGATATGCAGAATTATAGTCGTGCTTGTAAGCGTTAACCGGTGCAGAAATTTTCTTTATTCTATCAATTGCTTCCTGAACATTGTTAACGAGTTTGTTTGCACCAACTGCTACGATTACCTTGAGCGGACCGAATATCATACCGGCGACACGGTTGCCCAGCCCGTCAATACTGACCAGTTTCCCGTCCATTGTTACAGCATTTGTACCTGTCAGAAAAACATCAGATGTCAGCGCCTTCCTTCTGATTGGCATACTTTCCGGCCTGGAGATTCCCTTTTCCCACGGATTCAGCAATTGATATCCTTCCTCTTCAAGCGCCTTAACAACCCCGATCTCTCTTAAGGTCAGCGAGTCCCCCATTCCAATGCAGGTTTCCCTGGTAACCCTCCCCATGATTTCATCAAATGCGGCTTCGGCAGTAGGAAGGTATTTTGCTTCAAAACAATTCCGGCGAAGATTTTTAATTGCGACTTCAGCATGTTTTTCGTAAAGCCAGCTCTGATGAGCTTTTTCCATTTCCCTCCTCCCTTTCAGAAATAAATAGCAATTTCACTTTCCCTTGTATGCCGTCTATTTTTCAGATTAAGATTTGGATTTTTCAATGTACATCTGATAGCTCGAAACCACTTTCGAAGCATCAGCCGGCGGCCAATCAAAATCCGCGGCGGTCCAATTTGCGCCGGTCCATACGTCTTTTATAGCTTTAACTTCGTCGGAACGAGGAACTGCTGGAATTTTCCATTTGGGTTCCGCTATTGGACAACTTGCTACGCAAAGTCCACAGCGCAATTCGGCTGCACTCCATGGCATGATCTGCTCCTGATATCTGAGGCACGAATCCTTATTTACGACACCGTCGTAGCTGATAGCGTTTACAGGGCAGTTTTTGACACAAGCGAACTTGCATTTGCTTTGCATCTGTTTGCATAGGCTTTCCCGATATGGCTCATCAGCAGATAGCTCAGCTTCGGTTACGATGGATACCAGCCTGACCCGGGAGCCGTATTGGGGTGTTGTCAGCATATTGTTCAAGGCGAATTCCCCGATTCCTGCTTCAACGGCGGCATGGCGATGGGACAGCACGCCGCAAAGATCTTTGTTCACACGGGGATAAGCTGCCGGTATAGGTATATTGCGGTAGCCTTCGGATTCGAGGTATTCGCAAAGGTTGGTGGCCATGCTGTTAAGTCTGGAGTTGAGAATGAAAAACTGGTTGGTGTATTCGTATCGAACATCCGGGAGGTCATATACAGAATCAAGCACATGGACGGCAGCAACAATCACATTTTTTGCAGTTGGAAGAATATCAGTAGGGCGCCTTGCAACAGGGGCGCCTTTGAGACGATCAACAGGGGTAATACCGACAAGTTGAACTCCTGCATTCTGCACCCGATTTTTTACCTCTTTAGTCAAATCCATCTGTACCTCCTCGTATAATGATGTTGTTCTTATAACCGGACTAAAAGCCTACTTCAGATATTGCTCTCTTCAGTCCCCGCAGGGAATTTGAGGGCGGCGCAATCACGATGATTGTGATTGCGCCGTTTAGGCGAGACCTGCCTTTCCTCGAATGTAAACGGCCTTTATTATAAAGTTCTTTGATGAAGTTGTCCAATGTTTTGTCAGGTTTGTTAATAGCATTCCCTGTACGTAAAAAGATTCCATGGCAAAAACGCCACCAGGTTCGACAGCGACCAGTCGAATCTGGACTTGAACTGAAAACAGGTTTTAAATTTAAAAAGGCTGGCGAGCGGAAATGGTCATTCTTTACCGGACTGTATGTTTTCGGCCAGAATGCGCACGTCAGAAATATTGTTTATATTCCATATATTTTCAATAAGCTGGTTCTGTTCCGAATCATCCAGTATATCTTCACAGCATGCCCGCACTTTTTCTTCCAGTTCCTTATCTGTCAAAGGATTATCAGGCCCGCCCCTGTAGATTTCTTCAGCTTTGTCCGTGAATGTCCGCCCGTCTTTCAGGCGAATTGTTATCCTGGATCTCATTTTATCGAAACCGAGTTTTTCAATCTCGGGATCATGCTCGGTTGAAATTTTACGCTGCATTGCCTGCATTTCTTCTGATTTGACAAATAAATCCTTAAATTCCGCTTTCCCGGCTTTACGATTAATGGCTATCATTGCCAGTTCTGCCGGAAGGGAAAATTTGGCCTGCAGATGATTCTCGGCAATCGAATAACGTATGGGATTAAGTATCTTGCTGCCCGCATAAAGTTTGACCTTTTTTATTCCCATTGCTTCGAGTTGGAGAAAAACCGGGGTTCCGGTGGCATCGTGAACCAGAACCTGCTCGGGATGAATTGCAAGATACCTGCCGCTTATATCAACATGGTGTGCCATCAGAATTTTTTCAGCAAGATTCATACCCATATATTACATCCTTTTGTCTGTGCCTTTGCTTCTACGTAGAGATTTTGTCCGCTAATCGCTTGGCGTTTAACAGCAGGGTTTCTTTTCTGTATTCTCCGGCAGCTTCCGCCTTGTTTTCCTTAAAAAGAGAAATAAGGGTGGCGTGACTTGTCAACGATCTTTCCATCTGTCCCTGGGTTTTAAAATATTCCTTGCGAAAGCGTTCTGTCTGTTTGCTGAAATTATCCAGCAAACTCTGCAATCGCTTATTTTTACACCCATCATGAAACACCTTGTGAAATTGCCAGTTAAGCTTATAATAAAGCTCGCGATCTCTGTTTGTGGCCGCTTCTTTCATCTGTTCATGCAATGTCACAAGCTGCTCCAGAACTTCCGGATCCTGCTCCTCGACAGCAATATGCACTGCCAGGCTTTCCAGATTGGCTCTTACAATAAAAGTATCGATTACATCTTTATATGTGGGCTGAATCACCCGATATCCCTTATACGGCTCTTTTTCAAGAAACCCCTGGTATTCCAGCTTTTGCAATGCCTCTCGCAGGGGAGACCGGCTTACTTTAAATCTCGAACTTAGCTCTGTTTCGGTTATCCTCTGTCCCGGCTTATATACCCCGTTGAGTATATCTTCCTCTATAACCCCTGCGATTTGCTCGGAATAACTCATATGGACAATTTCAGCCTGTTTGACAGCCATTTGAAGCCATCCTCTTTTATTTTTTATTCATTTATTTGTGCTTGCTGGGCACAAATACGCTATCTCAGCCTTTTTGATGATAGTATATTGTCGACAATCTTCTGTCAACAAAAAAACACCGCTTGGCCTCACAAAAGGTGATTACGGCATGGAGGTCTTAACATATTGTAAATAATTTTTATTTATTAAAAGAGATTATGGACAACAATTAAGAATTGATATAGATAAGGTTCAAAACAAATAAAAAAATTAAATAATCCATCAGAGAAAAAGCAACTTTAAAAACAGATGGCACGATCGCTCCCGAATGAAATAATAATAACTGACAACAGGAAATTCCGGCGGGTGGTGCGCACCCCGGGCGCGGATTTCGTGAATCTGCCCAGCGGGTCGGTTTCAATCCGGCAGCTTGCCGAAATCGGTGTAGGCGGCATGTTTGCGATAAACGGGAAAAGGTATTACGTGCTTGAATGCGACACTTACGATCTTGTCATGAAAGGAATCAGGCGAGATACCCAGATCATCTATCCCAAGGATGCAGGCTATATTCTGCTGCGGCTCGACGTCTTTCCGGGCAAAAGAGTGGGTGAGGCGGGAACGGGCTCAGGCGGGCTGACCCTTATAATGGCCAGGGCGGTTGGAAGAAGCGGGCGCGTGTACACGTATGAAAAAAATCTAAGTCTTGCCGGGACAATCCGTAAAAATCTTGCGCCTGCCGAAGAATTTGAAAATGTGTGCCTGTATAATACCCCGGTGGAAGAAGGAATCAACGAGTCGGGGCTCGACGCATTTTTCCTGGATGTGCGCGACCCGGCCGAAGCCCTGGGCCCTGTTTATAACGCGCTCAAGCCGGGCGGCCACCTCGGGGTGCTGGTACCCACTTCCAACCAGATGACCAGGCTCTTGTGGGCCCTGCGTGATTATCCTTTTATTATAACCGAGGCAGTCGAAATTTTTCTTCGCACTTACAAGACCAATCCCTCACGCTTCAGGCCCGAGGACCGCATGGTGGGCCATACCGGATACCTGTTGTTCGCCCGGGCTTTGCAGGATACCGCCCATGCTGAATCAGAGCAGGAATAAGACAGCCCGCATCATACTTCACGGCTTAAAACATTATAGCACACCACGGGTTCAAGCCTGTTTTTAACATAAACCTCTCCCCGGCATTCAAAGGCAAAATCACCGGTATTGGCCAGATAAGTCTGCTCGCCGATTATAATCTCCCCGCCGCCCGCCATTTCCTCCAGGCGGGCCGCCACATTTACGCAGTCTCCGATAACGGTATAATCCATACGGTTTGACGAGCCGATATTACCGATAATTGCATTTCCGGTATTAATACCTATGCCGATTTCAAAATACTCCAGGCCCGCCTTTCTGCGCCGGTTCATCAATTCGCCTACGGCAGCCTGCATTTTAATGGCCGCGCGGACCGCATTTTCAGAGGCGTTCTTATCCGAATCCACAAGCCCGAAAACAGCGATGAGCTGATCGCCTACGAACTTGTCAAGAAGTCCGTGGTTATCAAATACTATATCCACCATTACGCTGAAATATTCGTTTAGCATCTCCACGACTTCCTCGGCGGCCATCCGTTCGGCTATCGTGGTAAAGGAACGGATGTCTGCAAACAGCACTGTTACGTTGCGCCTCTCGGTTTCCAGAAAAACGCCGTCCTTGAGATTAATGAGCTTTTCGACCAGATTGTTTCCCACGTATCTGCTAAGTCTGCTTCTTAATTCCTGCTCCTGCCTGCTACGCTGATAGGACAAGGCCAGATCCCGGGCATAAACCATCAACTGGGACGCCTGCTCCTGGTTTTTGCGGCTCATTTCCGCAAGTTTTCCGTACAGGGAATTGAAATGCTCCGCGATCTCGTTTAGTTCACGGTCGGCTTGTATCCGTATGGGCTCACCATTTTCACCCGCTTGAATCCTGGCTGTCTCCCGGCTCAGATAATAAAGCTGCCTGGCCGACCGCCGCACCAGGAAAAACCCTGTTAACATGGAAAACAACACAAGAGGGACAAACAAAATCAGGCTCTGGGCCAAATCTATCTTTTCATACATAAAAAGATAGACGATAAGCAGGCATGGTATGATTCCCATCAGAGCCAGGGCAACCGGGAGCTTGCCGTAAAACGTCTTATAATCTCTCCTTCGGCGCCTGTTCATTCACTATGTCCGCTGCTGTCGGGATCAATCCGCTGAAAATCAAATGCACGACTAAAACTGACTGCTATGCCCGCCTGGCGGGACGAATCCGGGAAACCTGGTTCTTGATGATGGATGCGCACCACATTAGCTTCGTTGTTGATGCGGGCCTGTACGTCTTTTGAGGCATCGAGCAAAATGGAAAGTTGCAGAAACTGGCCGGGATAATAACGGGCGGGATATTTTGTTAAAAACATGGCGCCGCTGCCGGAAACATCCTGCAGACGGCTTTTTTCCTCAAACGGCGCCGAGTCCGCGTCGTTTCCGGATATGATGACCGGGAAACCAACCGAATACCTGTCAAACCCCCTCTGCTCAGAACCCGCGGGCTCCTGCTTTCTCCGGAGCCGGGAACCCGCGTCTGAAGAACTTGTTTTGAAAAATTCTGACAAACGCTTTTTAGCAGATTCAAACAACAGGGCAATATCCTGTGAGGTCTTTTTGTCACGTAAGGCAGACCCTGCGCACTTCACTTAAGTCGGTGTAGCCCTGAAACATTTTCATTATTCCGTCCTGGACCAGGGTGGTCATACCCTCGCTGCTTGCCTTTATAAAAAGCTCCTCGGCACTGGCCTGCTTTTTGATCAGACGCTTGATTTCCTTTGTGCCGTCCATTAACTCGTGAATCCCCATGCGCCCCTTATACCCGGTGCCGCTGCACTCATCACATCCCCCGGGCTTATAAAGCTTAAGATCCGTGGAAAATGTTATCCCTGTCTCCTCAAAGGCCTCGGGACCGTAGATCTCCATTATCTCTTCGAATTCCTCCTTTGAAGGAGTGTATTCCTGCCTGCAGTTTTTACAAAGCCGCCTCAAAAGCCGCTGGGCCAGCACGCAGATTAAGGCGTCGGAAAAGTTCAGGGGATTTAACCCCATATCCAAAAGCCGGGTTACGGTCTCGGGTGCCGAGTTGGTATGCAGAGTGGAAAAAACCAGATGGCCTGTAAGAGATGCTTCGATTCCTATCGAGGCTGTCTCGTAATCCCGCATCTCTCCCACCATTATGACATCCGGGTCGGCTCGCAGAAAAGAACGCATTATACGGGCAAAATCCAGGCCTATCTTTCTTTTTACCTCGACCTGGCGCAGCCCTTCCTGGGTTATTTCCACGGGATCCTCGGCCGTCCATATCTTGCGCTCCGGGGTATTTATATGATGCAGGGCGGAATGCAGGGTTGTTGTTTTACCGGATCCCGTCGGCCCCACGCACAGGATAAGCCCGTAGGGTTTGGATATGCCCCTTCTCATCACTTTGAGATTCCGCTCGGTCATTCCCATTTCATCTATTTTCATGGCACCCGCCGTGGCAAGAATCCGCATGACCGCATCTTCATA
Organism: Desulfobacteraceae bacterium; assembly: GCA_021737565.1. Lineage (GTDB taxonomy): Bacteria > Desulfobacterota > Desulfobacteria > Desulfobacterales > Desulfosalsimonadaceae > Desulfosalsimonas. The sequence continues at coordinate 12,193 of JAIPDS010000004.1, forward strand.
ACTTCCGGCAGTGGGCAGGGTTGCAACACGGAGTTCAAACTGGGGCAGGCCCCGGCGCTTGAACTTGATCTTGCCGTCCTGGGGCATCCGTCTTTCGGCGATATCCAGGCCGGCCATGATTTTTATCCTGGAAATAATAGCGTTGGCAAAGGTATTCGGGATTTCCAGAAAATCCTGGCATACTCCGTCAATCCGGTAGCGGATTTTTGTCTTCTTGGTAATTGCGGAAGGCTCCACGTGAATGTCTGAAGAATTTCTTCTAAAAGCGGTTATAATAGCCTGGTCCACCAGCCTGACCACCTTGCCGGAAGCCTCGGTGTAGGCATCGAAATCTTCTTCCTCATCTTCCTCCTCCTCGAATTCGATCTCGGGCAGGTCCTCGAACTCCATGGAAGTCGTACTGGTATCGCCCTGTTCTTTTACGGCCTTTTTTTCGGCAAAGAAATGGTTGATTGTGGCTTCTATATCTTCCTTTATCCCTACGGAAAACGTAAACTTGTTTGTGTTAAAAAGGGCTTTTGCATGATCGAGCTTTCGAAGATCCTTAGGATCGTCGAGCAGTATTTCAATATGATCTATCTCCCAGTGGAGGGGAACCCACAGGTCCTGAAGCAAAAACGGCTTCTTCAGGTTGGTCAGAAGCTCGTAGGGGACTTCCATTTTCGGGTCATGCGTCTTAAACGGACAATTGTAGTATGCTGAAAGCGACTTTCCTATCTGGTCCTTGGGAACCTTGAACTGCTCCATCAATACGTATTCAACGCTTTTTTGGGTCTTTTTTGACTGGGAAAGCGCCCTGCGGAGCTGGTCCGTGGTAACTATATTATTGCGGAGCAGATAATCATAACGGGACTCAAACCGCTGCCCGGGCTCTACCGCCTCTATCTTTTCCTTGATTTTGGGATAGACCGGATCAATATTTTGTACCGACTTATAGCATTCAACCGCAAGCTCCTTGTAGTCCCGCTGCTCTAAGGCCTGACCAAGCGCATATTTCATTTCAGCCTTTTTTTTATCACCAGCCTCCTTCTCGGAGGCTATTTTGTCAATCTCCTCAACCACCCGGGACGGAGCATAGACCGCGAAAAAGCACTCAAGCATCTCGGAATAAAAATTTTCAAGGGCAAAATCCGTATCAAAAAGCCTCTTGTATTCCTCCAAGGCCTCCTTGTAAAGGCCCAGCTCCTTAAACGCCATGGCGCTGTCCCGGATCTCGGGCGCACTCCCCCCTATTGAAAGCCCCGACTTTATATGGGAGACATCCTCGCTGGAAAGCTCCGCGGCTGCGGGCTGTTCAACCTCCTCAAGCTCCTTGCTCAATGCATCAATCTTTTGCTGAATCTCTGCACGCGTTTTTTTGTCAAGATCTGAAAACCCCTCCAGGATTTCTCTGTAAATAGTTGCCGCCTCTTCAAAAAGCCCGTGAGACTCATAGGCTTCGGCGGATTTCATTCTTGCATCAAAACCGGATTTTTCCTTCACACTTTCCATTTTTTAAGCGATCCCTGATTGGCATCAAAAAATTTTTTTCTTTAAGATCTGACCGATCCTGCCGCCAGGCTTAAGCCTGTCGAGCGAGGACTGCAGGATTTCGCAGTTTAAGCGCACCATGGATATTGGCGCGATATCATCCAAAACGGTTATAAAAAAACCCGGTTGAACTTTTCTGATATACAGCCGCCGCCTTTCAAACACGAATTCCGCCTCCAGGGTGTCGACAAGTTCAGAAATCAGCAGGCTCCAGTCCATCCTGCCCAGCCTTGACTCCTCGTCTTTATACCTGTCGGAAAACCGGCTAAGCAGCAGTCCGCCTTGAATATCTATTACAGCAACTCCGTGAACCCCTTCAATCGAAAGGATATCCTTGAATATGTCTTTCATCGTGCTCCCCGTATGGATAAAGCCTGCGCACCCGAATCCGCAATTTACGTAATTGCTTTGTTTCCCTGTTATATAACAGCATCTATAATGCGATCCCTGGAGGTATCAGGAGACATTAAAATCACAGAGGCCGGTTCGCCCGGAACGATAACGCAATGCCCTTTTCTGCCCTTGTTTACATACACAGCAAGCAGGCCGCCTGCCTCAAAATTTTTCCCGATACGCGAGGCCCGCTCTATTAAGTAATGCCACTCAGGATCTTCGTAAATATCTTCCACACCTTCTTCATCGCCCAGGGCCGAGTTTAATTTCTCACTTACCACCGCGGCCGGAGAGCTGTCTTTCGGCCGATTCACAGCGCTTTGCGAGATGCCGGGCGGCTCGGGGCGCGGACCGGCTGGCGATTTCGCGGAATCAGAACCCGTTGCCTCGACTCCCGGATTGGAGCTTTGTCCTTCTTTTACAGGCGAGTCAAGCATGATTTCATCGGTTTCTGATTCCTCCTCTGAATTAAAATCCTCTTCACTTTCGTCCTTGGTGCGCATGGCATCAAGCAAAATCGCCTGCAGTCCTCCTTCAAGCTGCTTTTCTTTTATCGGGCACCGGTTTTCAATTGATACCGAAACACCCGACCAGGACAAAATTTCGTAAGCGGCTTCAAGCCCAAGCCGGCCGCCGAGTCTTGCGCCCATCAACTCTCCGTCCCGGAAAAAAAGCACCCCGGTCCGTGAGGGATCCTTGTCTACTATACGCAAAGTGCAGTTTTGCTGCTCCATTTCAATAAGCTGGAGAAAGGTTTCCAGGGAAACATTATGCAGACTTCCGCCTTCGCTTTTTTTCTTAAGAACACCTGTTATCTTTTCAGCCAGTTCTCCTGCGGTAAACGGCTTTGTCATGTAATCATCGGCCCCGCTTTTAAACACCACCTCGCGGGTCTTTGGCCGGTCATAGGCTGTAATGATGATTACAGGGATATCCGGATACTTATGCAGTACCTGGTTTAAAAGTTCAAACCCGTCAATATTGGGCATGCGCAGGTCGCTGACAACCAGGCTCACCTGGTCAGAGGCCATCACCTCCAGGGCCTGGCTTCCGTCATAAGCGGATATCACGGAAAAAGCGCCGGAATACTTTTCCAGCTCTTTTTGCATCGTCTTAAGCCATGCCGCATCATCATCCACAAGCAGCACTTTCGGTTTCATTAAACTCACCCTGCCTCTGTCACATATAATGGAATAAAGCCTACAGCTTTACGTCAAATTCGTCAATTTCATCTGCAAACCGCCTGCGCCAGTCATCAAGCGTGCTGCGAAGCTGGCTGAGCAAGCTGTTTTCATGCGCAATTTCATAGGCGCACTCTTCAATCGCGCCCACAAGCTCCTTCGGCCCGGCCTCGCCCTTATAACTGATCCGGCCGCCTGAGTACCTGAATTCTGCGAGGAACGGGTCCAAAAAATCGAATTTATCAGCTTTTTCCACAAATTTCCTGTTCAGCAGCGTTTCAAAATCAGACCGTATTCTTCGATTTTTCCGCACCAGGGATTCCAGCGCTCCAAGCAGAGCCTGCAGCATCTCCAAAACCCTTTCCCGGCTGATTTGTTTCTCACTCCGGGCCGCCTCCCCGGAGCCCGGCTCCTTTCCCGCAGTCCCGGACTTATTGTCCCCGCCGGCCGCAACCGACTCTTCGGGTTCCATAAACACCTTGCTTACGTTAAACCTGCCGCCGTGTTCCTTTGAACGCCTGATCAGGTCATCCCTGTATTGCGTGGAGCGGTCAACGTCGCCCCCGCGATCCTCGGAAGAGCCTCCAATTACCTGTCCCTTGTAAAAAAACAGCAGTCCGCCTTCGCCATTGCTAAGCTCCACATCAATAAACCCGGTAAGCTTTTCCCCCTCCATCTTCTTTATCAGGCCTTCCAGGTCTGTAAATTCAGAAGTGAGGTCCTTGTAAAGAGGCCTCGAATTCGGCAGATTTGCCCAGAAATAAAGCCTTTCAGGCGCAATCCGGTATACGGATACTGCAAAATTATTGCCACGGGCCATTTCTATTATAGTATCAATAGCCTCTTTGTCTTGAAGTTGCTGCCTGCGATCCTCTATATAACCGTTTGCCAGGCTCTGCTCGTCGAAAAAAAGCACGGCTTCCGCACCCTGGGACCTGAAGTAAACAACGCCCGCACTCAGCTCCCCCTGATAATGTTCTATGAGCTTGTCAATGTCGAGATAATAACTGTTTAATTCCTGTACTACTGGTTTTTCTCTGGGAATAATTATCATTTTCGCCCTGCTGCCTCTTTTCCAACTCTTTTTTAGCGAAGGCTATATTAACAACGACTATTATAACATGTAATGCCGCCGTATAAAGATCTTCGGCGGCATTACATGTTTGTCTGTATCTGCCTCCGCAACTTTACCTGCGCCTTCGCATACGTTCAATAGAAAATCTGAGGCTGTCCTGCATACGCGAAATGGCATCTGCAAGACTGCCGATTTCGTCTTTTGAACGGACCTCAACCTCGGCCTCAAGATCGCCGACGCTTATCCGGTCTGCAGCCTCTGTCAGGTACTGAATGTTGCGGCTCAGCCGGTATCCGTAGATTATGATACACAGGCCGATGATAACGATTGCACCGCCCAGTATACCAAGATTTATATTCCGGGTATTAATAGCCATATTTTGGGCGTCTTTCCGAAGACTTACGGTTTTCTGCGTAAACTCGTCCATGTATGCTGTTGCAAGAACCGAAAGAGGCTCCTCACTGTCTTCACCAAGCTTTATCGGCGCAATGGCCATGTATTTTTCCCGCAACTTTCCGTCCGTGTCTTTCCACATATAGTTACCGGTCGAAATGTTTCTTCCAAAGGCGCCTTTTAAAACATTATAGAATTCCTCAAAATACGGCCCCAAAGCCTTTCGCAGGGTATCGGTATCAGGAATTCCGACCAGATTTGGATTGGGATGGGCCCATATAATTGAGTCCCGATCCTCCAGTTCCTCCCCTATAACGCAGGTATAACCCGTCTGCCCGACCGCTTGCACCGCGATCTGGCTGAATTCTGGGTCATAACTGAAATCCTCCGGCTTAAGATCGGGATGCGCTCTTAGGTAAATCTCGCACTGAAGCGCCACGTCCTTTGCTTTTTCCAGCAGCTGCTCGCGTCCCGCATCGGCCACCAGCTCTGTACTTCTCCCCGTAATGTCAGAGGCGAGTGTCTCCAACTGCATCTGCGAAAAATAACCTGAACCCGCCATCAAAATAACCGGAATGACAAGGAACAGAAAAAACATTTTTCCCCGCAGCCCGATCCATCCTCTTTTGGTCCTGCCGGCCGAGCTTTCCGGAGGAGGCGGGGCGGACGGCCCGGCTTGCCCTGGTCCCGATTCCTCGGAGGCAGGTTCTCTTCCCTCCGCTGCTGCATAAGAAGGCCCTCTTTCTTCTTCAGCCCTTGCATACGAGGGCTCCCTGTAGGCGGGAGCCTCATATGAAGGCTCCTGCACTGGCTCAGCCGGGCTTTCGGCCGTCTCAAGCAGCCTGGTCAGCTGTGTGACATGCCCGCACTCGTTGCACCTCACCCGGACGTTTCTGCCCTTGTATTGTTCCACCTTATCGGGATCCACATGGTAGACTTTCCCGCATTCCTCGCAAATGACCGTCATGATTTATCCTCCTTGCTCAATTGTTGGCGGCGTCAAAAACCTTATCCTCCCCCCGGCCTGCTCTAAAAATAACATGCCGGGGCAAGAACCTGCAAATTATGTCTTAATCTCCCGCAGCTTCTTTACCATTGCCTGTTGAAACGCCACTTTTCGCTCTTCGCGCCGTATCTGCCTGGCCAGCAAATCCACGAGTTCCGCGGCGCGATGGGCGGGAAAACTCTTTTTCTCTTCACCCATCCGGCTTATTTCATCCTCGATCACAACCTCTGCGATAGGCCCCATTGCACGGGAAAGCTGCGAGGACAAAAAATCGAAAAACTCCTTTCCAAGCGCGGGCATGCTTTCTTTTGCGGGCTCGCAAAGCTCCAAATCATGCAGCTTGCTTACGATTTGGCGCAAATCTTTCATGCTCATGTTCAGTGTTTGGGCCACCTGGCCGAGATTTTTTTTCCCGTCAAGCTCCATGAGCGCCTGGAGCATCCGGCTGTCAAGGGAAACCTCTCCCAGATCGGCTCGCACGGATCGCCTGAGCACCATCCGGGAAATGTCGCCCGAAAATATATTTGCCATGTCTACGCCTCCGATCGGTTCGTCCTGCGAAATCTAAAATATCTGTTACGCACCCAGATTCTTTATAATCTGGCGTATTGTATTAAATTCTTCCCTGATGGTCTTTTTGAGCTCTGCTACGATATAATCTACTACCTCCTGGTTCTCAAACAGCCCTGCCATTCTGTCTTCTCTTTCTGCGGGTTTTGTCTCTTCGGCCGGACCTTGCTCAGTCAGGCGTTCAAGGGACACCTCCTCTTCTGCAGGTTTTGCTGTTTCGGCCGGACCTTGCTCAGTCCCAAGTTCAAGGGGCTCCTCTTCGGTTTCAAATATCTCATGCCCTGCCTGAACCGGTTCTTCCTGCCATTTTTCCGGGGTCTCCCGCGGCTCTTCCTCGGGGACAATTTCCTCTTCGGGCCGGATCTCTCCTACGTCAAAAGATTCTTTTTCCCCTGCGGCCGGTTCCTCGTGGAAAATCTCAGGAGTCTCGGCGGGCTTTTCCTCGGCCTTTTGCTCCTGCTCAACCGGTTGCTCTTGCTCAACCGGGGCGGCCTTTTGTTTTCCGGCTTTTTTTGCTGTGGCAAGCTTTTCCTTAAAATCCTTGAAATTTTTTATTTGTTCCGAGAGCAGCCGCTTTTTCCGGGATTCGGGCATGTCCGGCGCCGCTATGACTTTTTCAAAATTTTTGAAAACAGACTGGACAAATTTAAAGGCCTCGGGATTTGCCCGGGCTTTTTTGGCCTTTATGTATTTTCCCACCGACTCGTGGAGCTTTAGAAACGTGTAGAGAATCTTATCTTGCTGATATTGAGCCTGAAGCCGGCCAACTTCGTCGAGAAATGCTCTCATCCCGTCGTCTGTTATTTCCCAGTCAATGCCAAAGACAAGTGCCTTAAGGTGCTTAAGCGGCGAATCCGGCCCGTCTTGCCCAATATCAATTAAGCCGTCCTCGGTACCGGCTTGCACGGCACCACCTTGTTGTCCGGATTTTCCGGGCTTCTGCTCTGAACCGGTGCTCCGGCCAGCAGGTTCCTCATCGTCTTCTTCGCCGAAGAGTTCCTCCAACCGGCTTGACACCTGGGCGCCAATGTCGTCTTCATCGTTGTTGGTCAAGGGGGATCCCTCCTATTCCAGTTTTTTGCGCAGGGAAGTGACCGTAAGCGCAATGACTTTCTTCATTGTGGCGGCCACGTTATCACCGCGTATAGCGCTTGCAGAAAAACAGGGCGCTTTTAAGCGGCTATTTAAATCCTTTTCAAGCGTTTCCACTGAGAGTATCGGAATACCCTCATCTGACAGGTCACGCTTGTTATACTGCATCACCAGAGGGATATTGAAAATGTTCTTGTTAAAAGACTCCAGGTTTTCCTTGAGATTCTGCAATGAACGGATATTCATCTCCCGGCGCAGGTCCATAGAATCGGCCACAAAAACTATTCCATCCACCCCGCGTAAAACAAGCCGCCGGGTAGCGTTGTATTTAACCTGCCCGGGAACCGTGTACAACTGGATCTTTATACTATGGCCCTTGATTTCACCAATGTCAAACGGCAAAAAATCGAAAAACAAAGTCCGGTCGCCATAAGTCTTGACCGTAACCATCTCGTTTAAAATCCGTTTTTTAAACTTGCGATTGATGTACTCGAGATTCGTGGTTTTTCCTCCCCGCCCGGGCCCGTAATAAACTATCTTGACCTGGACCTCCCGCTTTTTAGGATTAATTAACGCCAAATCACTTCCCTCCGGAACAGCAGTTTATTTCAATTAAGCCGTTGCCGCCAGCACCTTAGCATTGTTTCTGCTCAGGGATAATCTCCTATATAACATTCTTAATGCGCTTGACCGCTTCGGCCACCTTCAGCCTAAGGAACCCCAGGGATACGTTCTTGTTGAATATGGTGAGCAAAAGCAAATCATCGGCGACCTTGCTGAAATGTATGCTTTCCTCCTCCCCCTTGTGAAACAGCAATGAAAATTCCTGCTCACCGATGATGTTGGCCATTGCGCTGACCGCGCCATAATTCCCGGCCGCCAGGGCAGCCAGGGAAAATACATCGTGATCCGTCTCCCCGCTGTCAAGATTTACGATCACATTGCCGGCCAGATCCATGAGGATTACACTCTGCACCCCCATATCAATCAACTCCTTTTGCAGAATCTCCTCTATGGATTCGATCTGTTCCTTTGTAAAATCAATTGTAAACTCCATTGATGACCACCCCTTAAAAAAATTTTTTAGACTCCCGTCCCCGCCCCTTTTATGCTGCACTCCCCCAACAGCGGCCTTCTGACATATTTTACATTAGTAGACCTTAGAATTTATATCATATTTTAATTATTTATTTCAAGCTTTAAAAACATTGCGCATAACCATGCGCACATGTATGGATTAAAGATCTTTAAAATAGCGTTCCACCAGGGTTTCTGCAAGACCGGTATATCCTGCCACCTCCAGATTTTTCAGCCTCTTTCCCATATCTTCTGAAATCGACTCCAGCCCCTCAACAAAACAGATCAATTCTTCTCTGGTGATCTTCCTACCCCGTGTCAGAGTCTTTAATTTCTCATACGGCTCGCTCTCCCCGCAGGCCCGCATGGCAGATTGCAAGGGCTCTGCCAGAAGCTCCGGATTGGTCTCCAGGTCTTTTTTGATAACCTGCTTGTCGGCCTCGATGCGATCCAGCCCCTTAAGCGTACTTTTAAGAGCGATCAGCATATATCCAAAAACAGTACCCAGATTGCGCAGAACCGTACTGTCGCTTAAATCGCGCTGATACCGGGATACCATGAGCTTTACGGCCATGTGCTCCATCATTGAAATTGCAAGCCCCGCATTGCCCTCGCTGTTTTCGAAATCAATGGGATTGACTTTATGCGGCATGGTCGAAGATCCCACCTCGCTCTCTTTGAGTTTCTGCTTGAAATAGCCCAGGGAAATATAGCCCCACATATCCCGGTCCAAATCTGTTATCACCGCGGCTGTGCGCACCATGCAGTGCAGAATCGCTGAAAGGTAATTGTTGGGATTGACCTGGGTCGTATACAGCACCGGCGAAAGCCCCAGGCTGCTCCTTAAAAATCTTGCCGAAACTTCAATCCAGTCGGTTTCAGGGAAAACAAAATGATGGGCGTTGTAATTGCCGCTTGCCCCGTTCATCTTGGCCTGAACGGGAAGATTTTCAAGAGTGTTTATTTCGTGGCGCAGCCGCCAGGCAAAATTGATAAACTCTTTTCCCACAGTGGTGGGGGTTGCCGGCTGTCCATGGGTTCTTGCCATCATGGCAACGTCTTTGTATTTCCAGCCGAGACTTTCTATTTTTTCCTTGACCCGCCCGAGATTTTCAAGCAGCAGGTCACGGCCGCTTTTTACCATAAGTGCGTAAGCGGTGTTGTTAATATCATCGGAGGTGCACGCAAAATGAACCCACTCCCTGATTTGCTCCAGGCCGGCATCTATAAGTTTCTCCTTGATGTAATATTCCGCGGCTTTTACATCGTGGTTGGTCTGCTTTTCTATTGATTTGACGCTCAATGCACCCTTTAAATCAAATCCTTTGAGAATACCGTCTATCCGGTCGGCTTGCTCTTTATCAATACTGATGCGCACAACCTCGCGCAAAAGAAATTTAAGCCATTCCAGTTCCACAAAAATCCTGTGGCGGATCAATCCGTACTCGGAAAAGATCTTTTCAAGTCCCGAGGTATGGCGCTGGTATCTTCCGTCCAACACGGATATGGATTTTATTGCAGTCTCCTGAGTCTCATGATCCATAATTATGCCCTTTTCAGTTTCCGGTAGTCCGATCACTCCCCGCGGTTTCAAAAAACGCGGTGGGCCTGATCTCCTGGATGTAGCGCTTTACACCGCTTACAATCCCTCTGCATATCTCCCGCTGATATTGCGTATCGCAAAGACGCCTGCATTCTGTTCTGTTGCTTATAAAACCCGTCTCAATGAGAATGGAGGGCATCTGCGCGCCAAGTAGCACATAAAAAGGAGCCTGCCTGACTCCCTTGTTGTTAACGGTGCCGTACCGCCTTTTAAGGCTGGAATACATTGATTTCTGAACATAGGTTGCAAGCCTGCTCGACTCGTTTACTTTGGCGTTTCGCATCAGATCGTCCAAAATCGTCTGAAGCTCGCTTATGTTTTTTTCGGAAGTCGCATTTTCCCTGGCGGCCACGGCTATGGACTCTTTATCTGTTGTCAGGTTTAAAAAGTAGGTTTCAAGCCCTCTGGCGTTCTGATTGGTGGATGCATTGGCATGAAGGGAAATAAAAAGATCCGCCTTCTTGGTGTTTGCAATCGCGGTACGCTCTTCAAGGGTCAGATAGGTATCATCGCTTCTGGTCAGAAGCACTTCACAATTTAATTCCTGGCGAAGCTGTTCGGCAAGTTTTTTCGCCATGTCCAGCACGACATGCTTTTCATGTACTCCCCTGACAGCGCCCGGAGCACCGTAATCCTTACCGCCGTGGCCGGGGTCGATCACGATCCTGCGCACCCCGAGAGCCAGCTGCTGGGCAATGGATACGCCCTTTTCATCTTCTGGGGCTCCCGGGGATTCTTTTTCCTCCTTTTGCGCAACAACGGTTTCCTCCCCCCTTACATCAATTACTATGCGGAAAGGATTTTTAAGGGAAAAGATATTGTAATTTTCAAAAGACTTTATATCCACTACCACCCGCACGGTATCACGGTCATGCTGGGCTGCCCGCACGTCCTTTAAAAGACTGTCGTCTATGGGTATCTTTCTTTCAATGTCATTGCCGAGTCTGCTGTTTTCAAGATCCACGTACAGCCGCTCGTGCATCTTGTTAATCGAGGGATCCTTGTTTAAAAGGTTATTTGTAAAATCGGTTTCCTGGTTGGCATCAATTACGACTCTTGTATAGTCCGGATTGGACCAGTAGCGGATTCCGGTAACAGTGACAGGTTCCCCCTCTTTGTGCGCCGGGGTATCGGCCGCGGTATCAGTGGTTACTTCCCCGGAGGTTGTCTCCTCGGTCATCGCCTTTCTGATCCGCCCGTCGCCCTCGATTTCTTCAATCTTTTGCATGGCCCGCCTGCTGTATGCGCTGGAAGGATACTCCTCAACGATCTTGCGCAGAATCGAGTTCGCCTTTTGCCTGTCTTCCGGCCTGTAGGAATGAGCATAGAGCCCGTGATAAAGCTCTGCCGTCATGAAAAGCCCTGCCGCGGCCCACGGGCCCTGGGGGTCTGTTTCATAAACCTTTTCAAACTCGCGTATACAGTCAAGCCAATACCTTCTGTATTTCTGGCGTTCCGGGCTGTTCTTTAACTTCTGATAGCACGACTCGGCGGAAAAATATTTTTCCCCGGCCTCATCGGCATCAGCCTTTCCGTCATCCCCTATCCGGTCCAGGGCGGCTCTTGCTCTTCTGTTGTATGCGCTTGAAGGGTAATTTTTTACAACCTGCCGGAATATGGACCTGGCTTTTTTAAGATCAGAAGGTGCATAGGAATGTTCATACATTTCCCGGTAAAGTTTGCCCGCCATAAACAGTCCTGCCGGAGCCCAGGGGCCGTCAGTATCCTGATCATGTACGGTTTCAAACTTGCGAATACAGTCCAGCCAATAGCTCCGGTATTTCTGTCTTTCAGGGTTGTCCTTTAACTCCTGATAGCACGACTCGGCGGAGAAATACAGCTGGTTGGGCGTAGTGCCTATGGAGGCACAGGACCAGAACACCATTAGAAAACAGACCAGTAAAGCAGGAACAACACCTCGGGATATCATTTGCTTAACCGTTTTTCCCCCGGTTGTAAGTTTTAGCCTCAATCCGCCGCTTTGCCGTCTTCCGGCCCCTTTCTGTTTAAGATTTTCTCCTGGAGCATGTTTAAATAATTAAGCGCCTCCAGCGGGGTCATCCTGGATATATCCGCCTGTCTTATTTTCTCTACTACCGCATCCTCGGGCCCGCTGAAAAGGGGAAGCTGGACATATTTCTTACTGGCCCGGATGCGTCCGGCGGGACCGGCTGCGTCCCTGCCCAGTACATGACCCTGTTTTTCCACATTCTCCAACACTTTTTTTGCTCTTTCAACAACTTCTTCGGGCATCCCGGCCAGACGGGCAACCTGGATGCCGTAACTGCGGTTGGTACCTCCTGCCACAAGCTGGTGCAGAAAAATAATCTCGTCTTTTATTTCTCTTACTGCAATGCTGTAGTTTTTGACCCGCTCCTTTAGGCGGGGAAGTTCGGTTAATTCGTGATAATGAGTCGCAAACATGGATTTGACCCCTGCACCGTGCAGGTCATGAAGATGCTCGGCCACCGCCCAGGCAATGCTCAGCCCGTCAAACGTGCTTGTCCCCCGGCCGATCTCGTCCATTATCACCAGGCTGTCCGGGGTCGCGTTATTCATTATGTTCGCCGTCTCCTCCATTTCAACCATGAACGTACTCTGGCCCTGGGAAAGGTTGTCTAACGCCCCCACGCGGGTAAAAATCCGGTCTGTTACGGCGATATCAGCCCGGGCCGCAGGCACGAAGGACCCCATCTGGGCCATGATCACGATCAGGGCAACCTGGCGCAATACCGTGGATTTTCCGGCCATGTTTGGGCCGGTGATAATAAGAAGCTGATTTTCTCGATTATCCAGGCTGACCGTATTTGGCACAAAACGCTCGCCGCTTATCAATTTCTCCACAACAGGATGCCGGCCGTCTTCAATAGTGATATGGCCGTCGGTATTTATCTGCGGACGGACGTAGTTGTTATGAACAGCAGCTTCAGCCAGGGCGCACACCACGTCTGTACGGGCGACAAAGTCCGCGGCAGACTGGATGGCTTTGTGGCACCTTGTGACCTCGTTTTTTACTCTGCAAAAAATTTCGTATTCCAATATCGAGCGCTGCTCCTGGGCCCCGAGCACCCTGTTTTCAAATGATTTCAGCTCATCGGTAATATAACGCTCGGCGTTTACCAGGGTCTGCTTGCGCACATAATGATCCGGCACAGAATCCGCGTAACTTTTCGATACCTCTATGTAATAGCCGAAAACCTTGTTATAGCGGACCTTCAGGCTCTGAATCCCGGTGGACTGCTTCTCTTTTGCCTCAAGTTCGGCAAGCCAGCTCCTGCCGTCTCTTGCAATACTTATCAGTTCGTCAAGGTTCTCGTCAAAACCCGACCTTATCATCCCCCCTTCATTTACGGTTGGCGGCGGGTCATCAACCACGGCCTTTGCTATTTTTTCGGCAAGTCCGGCGAGCTCCGGGAAAACCGATTCCTCTGACTCGAAAATTCCTGCGTCAAAGGCCTTTAATTGCGCCCGGATTTCAGGCAGCGCTTCAATGGAGCCGCGAAGTGCGACCAGGTCCCGGGCATTGCCCTGGCCCATTGCAAGTTTGGCGCCCAGGCGCTCAAGGTCTGCAACTGATTTCAATCCGGATCTTATGCGTTTTCGCCCGGAAGAAAATTCCACTGCCTGGCCCACGGCTTCAAGCCGGTCGGCTACCGCCTCCGGGGCAAGCAACGGGTATCTGATCCAGTGTTTTATCAGCCTGCCCCCCATTGCGGTTACCGTGTAATCGAGCACCGAAAGCAAAGTCGCCTGCCGGGTGCCGCTTCGCAAATTGGCAAGCAGTTCAAGGTTCCTGCAGCTTACATCGTCTATTCTTAGATACCGGTCGGGGAAATAGGTTTCCAGCCCTGAAAGATGGACGATTTCCTGCTTCTGGGTCTCCCGGACGTAATAAAGCAAAGCCCCGGCCGCACCGACTCCTGCTTTTAATCCCTCGCAGCCGAACCCTTCCAGGCTGCGGGTTTTGAATTGCTCAAGCAGCCGCCTGCGGGCCTCTTTATATGAAAACGCCTCATCCTCAAGATAGCTTACGGCGGATTCACCAAAAGATTCCAGAAATCGTTCATAAGCGGAGTCGGTTTGAGCAGATGCCGGCAGCAGGATCTCGCTGGGAGAAATCCGCCCGGCCTCTTCTATCAGCGTATCGATTTGCCCGCTTTGACAGAGGCGGAACAAGCCCGTGGAAAGATCCAGACATGACAGGCCGCAGCCGTCGGCCGAAATTGCCAAAGACATGATAAAATTGTTGGTGCGCGAGTCAAGCAGATCGCTGTTTACCACCATGCCCGGGGTGACGATCCGCACCACGTCCCTTTTCACCAGCCCCCTGGCCTCGGCCGGGTCTTCTGTCTGCTCGCATATGGCCACCTTGTAGCCCTTGTCTATCAGGCGGCCCAGGTAAATTTCAACGGACTTGACCGGAACGCCGCACATGGGCACGGGGGTTTTTTCATGCTTGTTGCGTGAAGTGAGCGTGATTTCAAGCTCGCGGGATGCTGTCTGCGCATCCGAGAAAAACATTTCGTAAAAATCCCCCATCCGGTAGAAAAGGAGATAATCGGCATACTGCTCCTTTATCTCCAGGTACTGCCGGATCATCGGTGTGAGCTGGGAATTTTTTTCTGCCTCACCCATAACGGGAAAACTTATTCGCCGGATTTTTCATGTCCGGATGCGGCGGGCTCCTTACTTGCCTCCGCATCCTGCGGCTCCTGCAAATCCTGCCTTTCTCCCGGCTCCTTAGGCCCGGCCCGATCCTGGTTTGTTCCGGCAACGACGGCACTCTCGGTTTCCAGCCGGGAAATTTTCTTTTCACTGTCTGCAATTTTTTCGTTTAACTGCCTTATGGTTTTCCTGGCCCTGAATTTGCCGGGCAGGGCCGAAATATAGGATGTCAGAAGCCCTAATAAAAACACCGCCAGGTAATAGACCCCTGCGGGAAGCTCCGGGGTGTTATATTCGTCAAAACCAAGATTAATTCCAAGACTTTTGCTCTCGAAAAAAAAATCCCTGTTCTGGTAAACCGCCAGGGCCACCAGGCCGATTACCACCAGCCAGAGCGCGTACTTTAACTTTTTCATGCCCGCTTCCTCCAAAAAAGACTAAGGTTTGAAACATTGCCGGGGCAAAACCGATCAAACCGCATTTTATCAAATTCCCATATTGAATTTTTTGACCGAAAAACTCAACCGTTTTTTAAAGAGCCGCGCCTGCCGCACAATCATCTCAGAACGAATTTATCTTCGGTCGCATTCCGGGCGGAGTCTGACTTAAAAAATACTGATCCGTCATTCCGGCTATAAAATCGCGCACTATCTCCGCCCCGCTGTGCTGATTTACATAATCTTCGGCCATGCCCGCAATAAAATTTCCGTGCACTGGAGACTCTTTGTTGCCGGTGCGGACATCGTAAAGAAACCGCTCAAACAGGTATTCGAACATTTCCCGGATCAAGCCGATATCGCGCTTGATCAAAGGATTTGAGTATATACGTTCGTAGTTAAACTCCTTGAGCTCCCGCAGCGCCCCGGAGATATCAGAGCTGAAGGCAACATAATCTTTTCCGTAACTGCTCGTTATAACGTCCGTGACAAGATTGTAGACGATGGTGCCGTTGGTATCACCGAGATGCTTTACGCAGTCTGCGGGAAGATCCGAACGCCTGATCAGACCCAGGCGAATGGCGTCTTCTATGTCTCTTCCTATATAGCTTATAGTATCTGAAAACCGCATCACGCAGCCTTCAAGAGTCATGGGCACAAGCCTGACAGGCCGGCCCGTTCGCCTGTCATAAAGCTCGCGGTCATGGCCTTTAAAGGACTTTGCCCTGGCCGGGGCAAGATGCCGGTCATGAACCTCGCCGTCATGGCATAGAATGCCATCAAGTGTCTGCAGGCACAGGTTCCAGCCCCGTCCCTTGCGCTCCACTTTTTCCAGAAACTGAACGCTTTGAACATTGTGATGATATTCCCCGATGCCGTGCTTTTTGCAAAGTTCGGAGAGAAACCGCTCCCCGTCGTGGCCGAAGGGTGCATGGCCTATGTCATGGCCTATTGCTACGGCCTCGATTAAATCCTCGTTTAATCCCAGAAAACGGCCGATCGTCCTTGCTACTTTGGAGGCAAGCTGAACATGAAGCATGCGATGGGTGATGTGATCGTTTCTGATAAGGTAAAAAACCTGGGTCTTGTCAATATACCTGCTGTAGGCCAGGGAATGCAGTATCCGGTCCACGTCCACGCCGTACTGCTGCCGGTAATCGGTTTCCAGCCTTTTTTCCCGTCTCCGGCGCAGACCCCCGGCGCTTCTGGCCGCCTCCGGCGAAAGTATATCCGCCTCCCGGTCATCGAGCAGTGTGCGCAGGCTCTCAAGGGGCGGCAGTTTATATTTCGCCATTTCTGATTTTTCCCTCCATCATCCTGTAATAGTCAATTCCGGCTTGTACAAAACCGGCCTTTCCGTATTTCATGTTGGCCTCGAGCACATAGAACTTTTCATCACAGATGCATATGTCAATTCCCACGTCATTCCACCCGCACTTTCGCGCTGTATCAAGAGCCAGCGTGCGCGCATGCCCGGGCACCGCATCCGTGCTGATTCTTGCCCCGCATCCCAGGTTGGTCCGGAATTCCCCCTCAACGGCGATTCTCCAGTATGCGTGGGCCACTTCGCCGCCGATAACCACCACGCGAATATCCCGGTCAATAGGGAGATACTCCTGGATATAGGCGGTCTTTGTCAAGTAACAGTATTCGCCCAGGTCATCTTTTGACCTGATAAGAAAAATCCCCCTGCCGAGGGCAGAGCCGCGGGGTATCTTGGCAATAAACGGAAAGGCAAAACGCGACAGTATCTTTTCCTGAAGGCGCCGGCCGTAAAAAACCCTGGTTCTGGGACGCGGCACGTCTAGTATCTCAAAAAGAGCGGACTGCTTGATCTTGTCCTGGACGAATCTGTAGGTGTGAATGCTCGGGAAAATCGGTTTTCCCATGGCTGCAAACATGTCGGCATAAAACGTGGAAGGGTAGAATATCTTTTGGGCCTCCCGGATCATGGCTGCCTCTTGTGGCGGGTAATCCGCAAAATTGGGGCGTACTCCCAAACAGATAACATTGGAGCAGCAACGAAGATGCAGTTCCAGGCATATGGCCAGTTGTTTACAAGACATGGCGGTTTTCAAAAAACCCTGCCTATTGCCGGCCGCAGCCGGCTGCTTCGGGCAGATCCGGGGAAAAGGCCTTCTTTTTCGGCTCAATATCGGTCCAGCAGCGATCCACTGAAATTTTTATCCTTTTGCCGCTCTCATCTGAAATATCAATATCAAAGGGCACCATTCGGGACCCTGCCAGGTCCGGCCGCCTGATTTCAGCCCGATACAGAAGCCCCCTCCATCCAAAAACCCTGGTTTCGCGGATGCACTCAAGATCCTCTGAAAACCGGATTGTCTGCACCGTACCCGAAAAACGTTTCTTCAGGACCAGAACTTTTCCGCCTTCAGCCGTATCATAGGCCCCGGCGGAATCATAATTCGCAAGGGGCGCACCACCGCCCATTATCCGGACCATGTCCCGGGCCTTCAACTTGATGCCCGAAAGCGGCGCCAGGCTTGTATCCCCGGCACCCTGCCTTCGCAGGCAATCGCCGTCCCTGAAAATAAAGAAGCATTCCTTTCTCGTACATATCATCCTGGCAAAGGGCTGGCCGGTCACTGCCAGGGCCTCGACCCTGAACCTGCCGTCGGGTGCTGCAATCCAGGCTGCCCGGCTGTCCAGAAAGCCGCGTTCCCCGTGAACGGCGATCCGGCCGATCCCCTTATATGGAGTGATTAAATCGTTTTTTTCCTCCACGATCTTCACAAGCCTGGCTGCCTCGGCCTTGCCAAGCTCTGATACCGCACCCGGGGGCCGCCTGGGTGCACCTGCACATGCGGTTAATATAACCAGCAATACAATAAAAAACCACCGCAAGGATCTCAAGGCCTGATCTCCCTGTTGCCAAGAGATTCCATCTTTTCTGACAGCCCCGCCCTGCCTTCTTCCCCCTCGGCATTCTCCCTGGCCTTTCGGTAATATTGCAGGGCCTTTTCTCTGTTATCCAGCTTCAGGTATACATCTCCCATGTGCTCTAAGATCACGGGATCGCCGGGAACCCTTTCAAGCGCTTTTTCAATAAAACTGCGGGCCTTCTCATAATCGCCTTTCCTGTAATACACCCATCCCATGCTGTCTAAAATGTAACCGTTTTCAGGCTCTATATCAAGCGCACGGCGAATAAGGGCTTCGGCCTCATCCAGCCTGATATTGTTGTCCGCATAGGTGTATCCCATGTAATTTAAGGCATCGGCGTTTTGCGGATCCATTTCTATAACAAACCGCATCTTGTCAAGAGCGGCCTCAGTATCGCCCATTTTATCATAGAGTACGCCCATCTCATAGTGCAGTTCAACGTTTTCCGGCTCCATTGATATGCCTTTTGACAAAACCCCCTCGGCCTTTTCGTAATCTCCCTGCTCCTGGTAAAAGGAACTCAAATAGGGAATCAACTCCACCTGAGCCTTTTCATCAACTTCCTGCATGGCTGCTTCAAGCACACTTAACGCTTCGGCTGTTTTGCCCTGCCTGTTTAAGACAATTGCCCGGTAAATAACGGCATCCTGGTACAGCCCGTCTGCCGGCCCTATTGCCCTGAAATGCTCCAGGGCGGCATCAAACTGGTTCATCATGTAGCGGGCGGCGCCCGCAAAATAATTCAGCTCAGAACTGCCGGGTGAACGCTTCAGCATTTCCGACAAAACTGTAATTGCATCCTTGTGGCGATCCCTGGAAAGAAGCTGCCGGATAACCTCGAGCACCGCACCCCGGTTAGAAGACATCCGTCCGGCAAGACGCGACCACAGGTCCTTTGCCTTCTCCTGCTCGCCGAACTTCTCGTAGAGAAGACAAAGCTCGACAGCAGCCCCCGCATTATCGGGATGCCTTTCAAGCACCTTTTCATACTGTTGGGCAGCCTTTTCCTCCATGCCCTGCCCGGTATAGATCTCGATGAGCCCTATACGCGACTCAAGCAACCCGGGGGATATCTCCAGGCTTTTCTCATAAGCCGCGGCCGCTTCATCAAGCTTTCCCAGCCCTGCGCAGGCTTCACCCAGAAAATAGTAACCTGTATGATTTTCCGGAAATCGCTTGACAAAAGTCCTCATCAGCCCCGCTGCCTTTTTGTAGTCTTTGTTCCGCAGATACAGGCGGGCCAGCGCCAGATAAATATCCTTGCGGCCGGGATCCTGTGCAAGCACTTTTTTGTAAGTCTGCGCGGCTTTGTTTAATTGCCCGGCCGCGTGGCGTATGGAAGCTGCAAGTATAAGTGTTTCAACGTCATCGGGTTGCCGGGCAATCAGGTTTTCAGCCATTGCCAGGGCATCTTCTTTCCGGTCGAGCTCAAGATAAAGTTGTGCAAGCTCCCTTTTTAACACCGGCTCATCAGGAGCCCGCTTGACCGCCTTTTCCAGCATGCGGGCTGCCTGCTCTTTTCTGCCGGTCTTTGCTTCAAGCCTGGAAAGGATAAAATAGTAATAATGGTTGGCCGCAGGTCCGGAGTGAATCTGTTGTGCAACCCCGGTGGATCGGGACTCGGGGGCATCGCCCTGCACCCGGTCTTTTTTATCGAAAGAGGCCTGGGACCAGTTTAGCGAAGCACATCCGTTTATGCACAACAGGGCGGCAAGCAACACCGCCTGAAAGCTCCTGTTTAAATTCATTTAATACTGTCCGTTTTCTTCCGGATAGTCGTATGAAGAAAAATCCGGGATCTCTTTTTCAAAAAATGCTCTCATCTTTTTGACAATATTTTTCTCAAGCTGCCTTACCCTCTCTCTTGATATCTGGTATTTATCCCCTATTTCCTGAAGGGTAACCGGCGTCTCAGTAAAAATGCGGTTCTCAAAAATATCAAGCTCGCGGCCGGAAAGCTGCTTTTTAAATTGCCCCACTTTTTCCCGCAGCAGGGATTCCACCTCCTTGCGGGCCACCTGACTTTCAACAGATTCCACACCCGAGCTGAAAAAATCACCCCGCTCCGTGTCAGAATCGTCCTTTAAAGGCTCGTCCAAAGAAACATCCCACCCATCGAGCCTTTGGTCCATGTCCCGGACCTCATGCTCGGAAACCCCCATCCGGCTTGAAAGCAGCCTGGTTTCAGGCATAAACCCCTGCTCAACGAGTTTCTGCTTTTCCTTTTTGAGCTTGAAAAACAGCTTGCGCTGCCCCTGGGTCGTGCCTATTTTTACCAGGCGCCAGTTGTCCATGATGAATTTCAGGATATAGGCCTTGATCCAGAAGGCGGCATAATAGGAAAACTTGACTTTTTTGTAGGGATCGAACTTCTGAACCGCGTGCATCAGGCCTATATTGCCCTCCTGGATCAGATCCATAAGATTCTGCATCCAGGTCCGCTGGAATTCCATGGCGATCTTTACCACCAGGCGAAGATTGGATGTGGCAAGAATGTATGCCGCATCCGGGTCCCCCTCCTGGACCCGCCGGCCGAGTTCTATTTCCTGTTCCCGGGTTAAGAGGGGATATCTGCTTATTTCAGATAAATACCGCTGAAGCGGATCATAGGGGACCAGGCTGCCTTCTTCTGCCGTATCCGCCGGAACGGCCACCGCCTGCTTCAGCTTTTTTGCGGTATTGGTTTTACCTTTATCTGCTGTGCCGATATCCGGTTCCACGTCTTCATCAACATCTATGTCCCCGCTGTATTCGTTCTCATTGCCTGTCATGAAATATTTTCACCATCCTTGTTTTTTGGTATTCTTTGAATAAGAAATAAATGGTACTAATTAAACTAAATCATTTTTCCATGCATCTCAAGTTCATTTGGCAACATAAAATTAACTTGTTTGTTATTGAAAAGTTTATGTTTTTAATTTATAATTAATAGTTTCTTAAGAATAGCTTAAAAACACGGGCTTAGGGAAAACTTTTATAAATAGCAGCCGGAGGCACTATATTGTTTGAAAGGGTCAAAACAAAGAAAAAAAGCCATATAGCCGCGGAAAAACTTATAGAGGTTATCAAAAATGAAGGCTTGAAGCCTGGTGAAAAACTGCCGCCTGAACGTATTATTGCTGAAGAGATGGGTTTAAGCCGAAACACGATCCGCGAGGCTATCGCCGCCCTGCAGGTAATCGGCATTTTGGAGACCCGTCATAGCCAGGGCAATTTCATCATCAACCCGGTTAACCAGAATAATTTTGAAACCCTGATCGCCCTGGTTTTTAAAAATGATGAGGACCCCTTTTCCCTGATTGATGCACGCATCGCCTTTGAACCGGGAGCCGCCGCCCTGTCCATTCAGATATGCACAGATAAGGATATTAAGGAACTGGAAAACCACTTTGAAAGGATTCGTCAGGCGCTAATCGAAGATGATATAGATACCTATCGCTCCGAAGACCAGTTGCTGCATTTAGCCATTGCTCAAAGTACCCGAAACATGCATATTATAAATACAATCTCCTCTTTGGTGCATGCAATGAATCAGCCTCTTTTCCGAAGCATGAAAAAATCTCTTCCGGACATCAAATTGAGAGATTCACGCATAAAAGAGCATGAAAACATAATTTCTGCCATAAAAAGCCGAAAGGAAGACCAGGCATTTGATACCTTAAAATCACATCTTATACGATCCAGGGAACGGCTTTTAATCAATGGAAGCGTTTAACACTGACAGGTCCGCCAATTTTATATGGACAAAAAACAGACTTGATGATAAATGGCTTTTTTTTGCTTGCGCGCCTGTAGCTCAGTCGGACAGAGCAACGGACTTCTAATCCGTAGGTCGCACGTTCGAATCGTGCCAGGCGCGCCAATAAAATCAATGACTATGTATTGATCAGTTTCTTTTCCCAGCTCAAGTAACGCTCCATGGCTTCACGCCCGCGTTCATACGGCTTTGGATAAACATCTTCCGGCTCTCTTTCTATTCCTTTTAATCCGGTTTCGAGCTCTAATCCATAACCTGTCCATGCGCCAATACCGCCGGATAATACATGCACGTTGGGAAAGCCCATTTGCCTGTACCAATAGGCGGTAATCATCGCCCGGGCAAAATTGTTGGAAACAAAAACGATATCACCCTGCCATACCGCGACAAAATCATCAGCACGTTGGACGGCCTGCCCCCCGGGAAGAGCCACAGATGCAGGGATATGGCCTGCTTCATATTCATCTCTAGCGCGTACATCGAACAAATAAAGTATATTTCCCTGGGGGTTTTGCTGCAAACTCTGTAACTCAGTAACCGAAATGAAAGAGATCTCATTTTCCTTATATAGCCTTAAGGCAAAAAGTTCGGCTGCCTTTCTTGCTTTTTGGGACGGCCGGGGCCCCTGAGAAATCCCTTTTTCTAATTCAAAACCGGCCAAAAGCCAGCCCATGATGCCGTCTTCTAAATCATAGACCTGCTTTACTCCCATTTTTATCAAGGTCTGCGCTGAAATTATACCTCTTGTGCGCCCCGCACATGTAACAATTATTTTATCATATTTATCGATATAATCGGATATCCTGCCGACCAAATCAAATCCCTGGATATTTACAGAACCCGGAATACTGCCTGAGCGACGAACTTCGCCCGGCGGTCGGACCTCGATTACTATTAACCTCTCATTTCTGTTAAGCCTCTTTTTTAACTCTTCGGCTGGGATTTGCGGCACTTTTTCATTGACTGCCACTTTTTCACCAAACGCTTTACACGGACGATTTACTCCTTCAACCAGGGAATTGCCGTTTTCCAGCCAGGCATTAACACCCCCTTCCAGGTAAAAAACATTGGTATACCCGAGTTCTTCCAATGTACGGGCTGCTAACAAGGCCCTGCTACCGTCATCGTCATACAAAACAATTTGAATATCTTTATTGGGAACCTTTTGAAGTATGCTAAACTCCAACTGATGGCGTGGAATGTTTGTTGCGCCGATTATCTGGCCGCGTGCGAACTCAGACTTTTCCCTTACATCAATAAGAGCGCAGATCCTCTGTTTCCTGTCAATATGTTTTAAAGAATCGACCGATATTTTACTTGTCATTTTATGACTCCTGTCCGGAAAAAATTGTTTTCAAATCTGTTGCGGCCTTATGAATTCTATCATGTGGTTTCTTCCAGGTGGGCGAAAAGGCGATGCGGGGACTTTAAATGACCATATAGACATAAACTTAGAAATCCCGCTTCAGCAGCAAAGGAGCCGCCAAAGGCCAGAACCCCGATTACCGTGCCATTTGCCTGGGGTAAAAAAAAGGCGACACTGCCAACCAAAGCCAACATTATAAGACGAATTAAAGCGCTTATTGCAATAGCACCGGTGCGGCGCATCGCCGAAAGCACTCCCCGAAGCAATGCCGCATATCCCCAAAAAATTGCCACCAAAAATATCAACTTCGAACCCGGAATGACATAAAGGTTAAGTTCACCCTTCAAACCCATAACAGTTTCGAGGACAAACCCTCGCACCGGGGTAAAAAACAGGATCAACACGAGAGAGACAAAAAAGGCAATAGTATAGAAACCATATTTAAACATTATTTTTATATCGCGGAAAGAAGTAATCAAGGCCTGAGCCGCATGAATCAAGTTACGCTCCGGAGCCAGGATAGCCCTTATGAGGGCATATATAATGCCGAATCCAGCCAAGGCCAAATCAGGATCTGCCAGGCGCCCCAGAAAAAAAGTCAGGATCAACACGACACCGTTTTCAGAGCTTTGCATAAACATCAACGGCCAGGAAAATCTCCAGATTTCCCGGTAGGAGGGGAGGTATTTTGCGACCTGAGACAGGCCGGTCAAATAAGGCCTGCCGACAAATAACATATAGGCAGCCTCAACCGTCATAGCCAGTACCATCCCGGCTGCGCCCACGGCAGCCCCTTCCAGCCACATTGGCAAAACCATAAGAAACAAGGCCAAACTTGCTATCCGGAGAGTCGTGGCCACTGTAATGGGGGTGGTACGATGGTGCACCATAAGGAGGCCGTACATAAGACTGCGGGTGAAAACGGGAAAAAACCAGAAGCCCATAATCGCAAGAGCCCACTTGGCTTGCAGGACTACCGGCGCACTCGCCCCCATCAATTTACCGAAAACTGCATCGCCCAAAGGAGTCAGCGCAACAGACTCGATAGTTATAAACAGGAGGATACCGATACCCCCGAAAAATCGGCATAATTGCCAGAAGGAAGGTTTGTCCTTAGTAAATGAAATACCCCCCTGAAGTACTACCAAATTAAGGCCCGTTAGGGTGGTATTGACGGCAAAAGCTATGCTGAAAGCAGCCAGTGTTTCTTTGGGATCGGTCAGGCGAGCCAAAAAGGCCTGTACAATTGAATGGCTAATTTGATGCAGCTCGGTCATGAAAATCAGCGGCAAAAAAAAAGCCAAAAATATTTTTATGTTCAGGGAGTTATTGATTGATGATCGGTCCATAAATGCCACTATGAATAAAGAAAAGGCCGAGCAGGGCTTTCTGCTAACTTTCGATTTGGTTTTCGTTTATGTAGTCTTCATTCAATCGTATACCGATCCCCGCTGCTTCGGGAACGCGCAGCATCCCCCGGTCATCCGTCATCACCGGCTCCAGATCGTATTTCCATCTTTTTTCTTCAAGAGGCAGGAAGACTTCGGCCATCAGACCGTTGGGAACGCCGGCTACGCAATGAATGGATGCTTTATCTCCTTTATGAGTGGCAACGGGGATGCGAAAAGCTTCTGCCAGGGCCGCGATCTTCTTCCATTCGCTTATACCTCCGCACATGGCTGTTACATCTGCGATGACGATATCCGAGCATCCATTGACTATCAGGTCTTTAAAGCCCCACAATGTTTGCTCCTGTTCGCCGGTGGCCACTGCGGTATCGATCCTTTCGGTTATCTTTTTGAGGCCGGCAATATCATCCATGATCAAAGGATCTTCAAACCAGTAAACGTCATATTTTTCCAGCGCTTTCATAAACTTTAGGGCATGGGGAACGCCTTCTTTGTAAGTGGAGGTGATGTTTAGATCGATCATTAATTTTATATCAGGACCGATAAGAGATCTAACTTCCCTTACACGCTCACAATCTGCCTCGATGTCACGGCCGACCCTCATCTTCACCGCTTTGAAGCCCATGTCCAGATATTGCGACATTTCCGATTTGAGCAGCTCAAGCTCTTTTTCCCGCGATTCGAGATTTTTGTAATGCCCCCCGCTTGCGTAGCATGGAACTTCTTTTCGGCATCCGCCCAGCAGTCGATATAACGGAACATCAAGCTTCTTGCCGACGATATCCCACAAGGCGGCATCGATCGCGCTCATCGCCTTTATAATTTCCCCTTTTGCAACAGGGTTTCGCCAGCCCATTTTATAACCAAACATCTTGCCCCATATTTTCTGTGTATCCAGGGGGTTTTCGCCTAATAGCAAAAATTTCATATGGTTTATGATTTTTTGGGAAACTTCGTTGAGATAATCCGAACAAAGGGTCCCAGTTATCCCATCATTTGTAAATATTTCAATCACATATGTTTTAAAAGCCCCTCTGAGCTTCTGCTCGGTCGCATTTGCAAATGGATACTTGTACTCATCTTTCACCGTCCTGACTCTAAGGTCTGTAATTTCCATATTACATTTCTCCTTTTGAATTTGAACGCCGGCAGGTTAAGCACGGTTGCCGGAAAGACACAAAAGCTTAAATGCGCTTCCATGGCTGCCTAAGGCTCGGCCCCCGCAGGCCGAGCCTTACATATTATCCCAAATCCGGGATCAGCAGATGCTGCACAAGTTCCATTCATAATTACTGCTTTTTAATAAGAAAACAGTAACTTGCCATTATCAATAAGCTGCTGGTCGTCAATCCATAGACTGGGAGATCCCATGATCCCATCAATATGGGTTGCGCTTGGAGAATGCCCTCCTAAAGTCATGTTATCACCCAAAGCAATATGGATTGACCCCAGCCTTTTCTTGTCTTCGGAAACATTATGGGATATTCTGGCTGCAGGATTCGTACCTATAGCAAATTCTCCAAGATTGAAGGAATTTTTATCTCCTCTTTTTTCCAATATCGCCATCAATGTTGAAGCTGCCTCTCCGCCTTCGATCTTTGTTGCAAACCCATCTTTTACGGTAATTGTAACCGGCTCATTAACTCTGCCGATTTGATGGATTGAGGAATCAATTACCAATGTGCCATTGGCAGTACCTTCCACAGGGGCAGTCGGAGCTTCGCCATCCGGAAAACAAGCAATAGAACCGGGCTTAAACACGCCTGCCAGTTCAAAGCCTTTTCTGCCTTCTATGCTGAAGGTAAGATCTGTTCCGAATTTACTTTTTATATGAACCTTAGAGCCATCTGTAATAGCCTTTGCCGCTGCAGCGGTAATCTTTCCTACCTCATCGTAATCTGCGGCTCCGGCGCCATCGATTAAGGTATCAATTGTAATATCCGGCATGCCGATATACTTTTTGCCTTGCTTCAATGCATTGCGCACACAATCCGTATGCGCCATTCCGGTTGATGTGGCAAATAACATCAACTGAGAGCCCAAAACCGCCTGGGTCATCACATCGGAAGGTTCCATACCATGTACGGGTCTGGCGACCATGGTAACAATTGTTGCTTCCAAATCCATTTCATGTGCAGCCGCTGCAAGAGCTTCGGCCACTTCCGGCTCCCTCCGGGTATCGGTTAATATAGCCACCTCCCGGACCCCTTCCTTATTAAGTTCAACAGGAATTCTGGCGAATTTCATTAGTTCAACCATTTTCATAACTCATGTTCTCCTTTTTGATTATCTCACTCGACATTAAAGAAAGATTTATTTGAGACAAACTAGAATCCCAGATGCTTCCTCTCATCTTCGGGAGATGGGAGTGTTCTGACAGGGAATTGTTTATACGGGTACTTTTTAACCGCCTCCTCGTCAATATCAATTCCCAGACCCGGGTCGGTCGGAAGATCAATATATCCATTAACCGGCTTAAGCTGATTTCTGCAAATTTTATCCCCCATTTCAACAAAAGGAATAAAATATTCGGTTATAACAAAATTAGGCATGCACGCAGCAGCGTGTACAGTGGCGTTAAGAGCCAGCAAGGTTGAATTGTAATTATGAGGCGACATTGCAATAAAATATGGCTCTGCCATGGCGGCAATTTCCAGCAATTCCAGTATACCGCCGGTATTTGCAACATCAGCGTTCAGGATGTCTGCTGCCCGATGGTCAAATACCGGCCGGAAGCCGGCTTTTGTTAAAATGTTTTCCCCTGTCACAATCGGAATAATCGTATTTCTTCGCACTTCTGCGATTGCCTCAATGTGCTCTGCCTGACAAGGCTCTTCAAAGTAATAAGGTTCGAACTCCTCCATGCGCTTTGCCAACTCAATGGCGTGCATGGGAGCTAATCGACGATGGACCTCTATTAATAAATCTATATCCGGGCCAACCGCCTTTCTAATGGCCCTCACGACTTTTTCGGCGTGGCGGAGGTGCTCCCGGGGAATAAATGTCCGCCAGGGTCTGGGCAGAGGATCAAATTTCATGGCTGTAAACCCCTGCTCAACAACTTTCTGAGCCGCTGCAGCGAACTCATCTGGGTCCTCCATCTTATAACTCCATCCATTTGCATAGACACGAATTTTGTCCCGGCACGGACCGCCCAGCAGATTGTAGACAGGCTGTCCGGCGGCTTTGCCGGCAATATCCCACATGGCGGCTTCAAGAGCGGACAGGGCACTGTAAAATTCAAGAGATCCTCGCCGCTGAGCAAAATCATCGAAAATTATATGTTTGAAATGCCTGATTTGAAGCGGATCCCGCCCTATAAGATAACGAGCCATTTCCTCGATATGGGTCCTCACAGCCCTGTCACGATCGTATTGAGTATATGCCTCGCCCCATCCTGTTATGCCGTCTTTGGTTTCAATTTTTGCAAAGACCCAGTTCTTACGCCATCCCGGATGAACTGTGTATGCTTTTACATCAGAAATTTCCATTTTTTAAATACCTCCTTTTGAAAAATTTTGGATTATTCGCGCCTTCCTGAATCCGTTACCTGATCTGCATCAAGAGTTTTGAATGAATCTCATTCCATGGATGAACACCTTTAATAACGAACGGAATGTTTTCACGAAAATTATACTATAATGGCCCCTTGGCTCGAGCTGCCAACAGATTCGGCATACTGTTTGATCCATCCCGTAACAAAGGGGTCTTTTTCAAAATCCCGAGGCTGCAGCAGCTTCTGCCGCCTTTTAATTTCTTCATCCGTTAGCAACACATCAAGTCTTCGGTTCTCAACGTCAATTTTAATGGTATCACCTTCTTCAACCACAGCAAGCGGGCCCCCTGCAGCAGCCTCGGGGGCGATATGAAGGACCATTGGACCGGTTGTACTACCGGATGTCCTACCATCTGTTATAATAAGCATATTGGACAGTCCCCTGGCATAAAATACAGGAGGGATATGCGTTTCAGGCATACCAGGAGCCCCTCTGGGCCCCTGATTTTTAAGAACCAGGACTTCTTCATCATTTAGGATAAGGCTGCCGTCGTTAAGGGCGCGTTCAACAAATTGAATGGAATTAAACACTCTTGCCCTGCCTGTGTGCTGCCGTCTGCTTTCCGGGAAAGCTGTTTGTTTTATCACTGCGCCCTCAGGAGCAAGATTGCCCTTTATTATGATGATTCCTCCGTCCTGCCGCAATGCATTTTTCCTGCTGCGTATGACATCCGATTCTGTGGGTTTGATCCCTTTCAGATTCTCCCCAAGACTTTTTCCGGTAACTGTCATAACATCCATGTCCAAAACATCGGCCAGGTGTTTCATAAGCACGGGAACGCCGCCTGCTTCGTCAAAATCGCGCAGGGTATACTTGCCGGATGGCTTCACATCGCATAAAAACGGTGTTTCATGACTCAACTTCTCAAATGCATCAAGACCTAAAGGCCTACCGGCCTCATGACTGATCGCCAGCAAATGAAGAATGCCGTTTGTTGAGCCGCCTATTGCCATCAGAATGCGGACAGCATTTGATAATGCCTGCTTTGTCATTATATCTGAAGGTTTGATATCCTTTGCGATCAAATCCATAATTTTGCGACCGCTTTCTTCTGCCATCCGGTATTTTGCAGGTGATACGGCATGAACCGAGGCGCAGCCTGTCAGGCTCATCCCCATGGCTTCTGCCAGGCATTGCATGGTATTTGCGGTTCCCATCATACCGCAGGCGCCAATGCTGCCATGGCTCGTCAGAGAAAACTCCCGGAATTCCTCCTCTGTTACTTCACCTGCCATGTATTTGCCTATCATTGGCCGTCCGTCAGTACAGCAGACAACATCCCTGCCCTGATATCTGCCCGGCAGCATGGGCCCGCCTGTTACAAAAATTGACGGCAGGTTTACCCGGGCGGCTGCCATTAAGTGAGCGGGGACATTTTTGTCACAGGTTGTAAGAAACACCGCCCCTTTCAGACTGTTGGCTTTCAGCATCATTTCAATTGAAAACGAGATCAAATCGCGAAAAGGCAAAACAAGCCTTTTTTCCACAACAAATCCGTCGCAGATTGACGCTGTGTTAAACTCCAGGGGGGTTCCGCCTGCCATTAGAATGCCCCTTTTAACAGCCTGAGCCAGTTCCCTTAGATGATAATGCCCGGGATTCATTTCGCTCCAGCTGTTTACCACGGCAACATAAGGCCGCTTAACAGACTCCTCGCTATATCCCATGGAATGCATCAGCCAGTCACGCCTTACCGACCTCCATTCAGGTACTTTTCCCATCCTGGTTTCAGCCTCCTTGCTGCCGTTCATACATAAACATTGAAAAACCTAAACCAAAGCCATAAAAGAATATAAATTTCCCTGAAAATCAGGGTCTAAAACCGAATCAGCGACCTGTATCGCCTTATCAGGACCGATCGGGCCCCGGGACAATGATACAAATTTTGAGCGCAGCTCCTCTTTGGTTAGCGGGTTTTCCGGCATTCCCCTGGGGAAATCAACCTGCCTGGTAATAACTTTGCCGTCATTTAGCTCAACTGTCACTATAGCCGTACGTTTGGCGGGAAAATTTTCGGTTATGTCTTTCTCCTCTACGACCTCCACCTTACGTGCGAGTTCATTAATATCCGGGTCTTTAAGAGTATCGGAGTTAAAGTCGGAATAACTTGCCCCGCCTTTTCTCAGCGCCAAAGCTGCGACAAAGGGAATACTGAATTTTGCTTCTCTGATGGTGCGGGGTTCCTGCTGATTTAATACCGCGGCAGCCCGAAAGGTTTGGATCGTAACTTTTTTTATGTCTTTTATCACAGGTTCAACCTCAGGGCGCAATTCCAGGACTGCGTCTATAGCCCCGAATGATTGTCCGCAGGAAGCATGCGGCTTGAAATAAGTGGCGTCTATTTCATATTGCCCGCCTATATCGCTTGTTATCTTTGAAATGTCATACTCATCACTAAAAGCCCTGCAAAACCCTTCTTCCCCCTCAATTACAGTAGTAGGGCCGGTAAATCCGTCATTTGCCATAAAAGCGGCTGTAATCCCGTTAGAAGCGGCGTTACCGGCGTGCAGAAGCTTGTTCATGCTTCCTTCCCTCAGAAATTCAAAAATCCCGCCGGCCAGCGAACCTGAAATACCTATTGCCCATGCTGTTTTCTTTGTATCAAGGCCGAGCACCTTTGCTCCGGCTGCTGCAGCACCCAATGAAGCAACGGTTCCTGTGGAGTGAAACCCCCGATACCGATGAGACGGATTTATTGCCCGGCCGACACGGCCGGCCACTTCATATCCTGCAATAACGGCAAGCCAGATGTTTTCTGCCGAACAGGACAAGTGTTCCCCCAGGGCCATGGCAGCTGGAATAACAGTGGCTCCCGGGTGAAGACCTGTTGCATACCTGTGGGCATCATCCAGCTCAAGGGAGTGGCAGGCAACCGCATTGACCATTGCTGCAACCGGCGCGGAGGTTTTCCCGCCTCTTGCCCCTGCCATTGTGGCCTGTGGATTTCCGCCGATTTTATCAGCAAAGCCTCTTGCAAGAGCTGCCTCCCTGGTTTGCACACCGGCATAAACAGCGCCGAGATAGTCGAGCATACACATCCTGGCTTTTTCGACAACAGTGCCGGGTACCTGGTCAAGCTTCAACCGACTGACAAAATCACTCAATATTATGGTTGCGCCCTTTTGAGATTCCATATGATAAAATTTTCCAGAAGATTTACGATGATTTTGATTTATTAAACAGCCTGCCTTTTGCAGCCGAGAAAAAAGGCTGAAATAATATAAATACGATCAGCAGTACCAAAATCAAAGAAACCGGGTTAGTAAAAGGATTGATAAATATTAGCGGGCCGTTTCCCAGCGTTAATGAACGCAGAAAATTTTCTTCGATAATACCTCCCAGTATCGCACCAATAACAGCCGGCACGATTGGATACCCATAGCGGTTCATTATAAACCCCAAAAAGCCGAAAATCCCCAAAGCAGCAAGATCAGCAAAGCTGAACCGCATTGTAAAGACGCCCAGCGCAGCCACTATAATAACAAAAGGAATAATCAGATTTTTATCAATCGTGGTAATATAGCCTATGTACCTGGCAGTGAAAAATGCAAATACAATTATGATGATCTCCGAGAACAAAAGGGCCATGAAAATCGTAAGCAGAATAACAAGGCCTTCTCCTGTGAAAAGGGAATGGCCCCAGCGAAAACCGTGTAATATCATGATTGCAAGGAAGGCGGCTGTCGTACCACTGCCCGGAATACCGAAAAGCAGCGTTGGGAGCAAAGCGCCATCAATCATTGCGTTATTTGAGGACTCGGTTGCAACCAGACCCTTGGGATTGCCCTCGCCGAATTTTTCTTTGGGGTTTGATCGAACCGCTTCCCCGTATGCGACAAAGTTGGCCAATGACCCTCCGGCGCCGGGAAAAGCTCCTATAAATAAACCAATTAAGGAACTTTTGATAATTAACGGCCATTCCTTGAGAGCCGTAATAATCCCGTTTAGCCTGCTGCCTGTAATCTTGCCGGTCGCAATTGTCCTCTGGGGTTCGCCGGCCAACTGACTCATGGTAGCCACACCGAACATCCCCATTAATACCGTGATAAACGGAAGTCCTTCATACAGCTCCCATATACCAAAGGCAAACCGGACATCTGCGCTCATTGTCCCAATGCCAATGGTGGTAACGCCCAGTCCGAGGAGCCCGGCAATAATCCCCTTATAAAAAGCCCCTTTTGATACTCTTGAAACAATAATTACGCCCAATATTCCCAACAAAGCATATTCAGGGGTGCCGAAAAGAAGGATGAAACTGCCGAGAACCGTGCAGAATAAAATCACAATGATATCCCCTATCACTCCCCCGAGCGAGCTCGACACTCCGCATATCATTAATGCATCAATGGCTTTGCCCTTTTTGGACATTGGAAAGCCTTCAAGCGTTGTAGCCGCCGCAGAAGCGTCTCCGGGAGTATTAAGGAGAATAGATGCGATACTGCCGCCATACATTGCTCCGTCGTATATAGATATGGCAAAAAGTAACGCAGGTACTGTTTCCATGTGCATGGTAAAGGGAATAATGATTGCAACGCCCAGGGCAGGGCCCAGCCCGGGAATAGCACCAATTACAATGCCCAGGAAGGTGCCGCTGCAAATCCAGAAAATATTGACAGGGTCGAGAAACACATTTTGTGAGGCCTGCAAAAGTGCATGTAAAAATTCTACCATTATTTCACCTCAGATTCTTAAAGTCATAGCAGTCGATCTTTGCCAACATTAGCCACTACAGCAATCATTTATTGACCAAGTATCTGAAAATATTCAAATACTTTTCCTTCCATAAAATTATGACCAAAAGAAAAATCAAAAATATAGACTGAGCCTAACAGGACGAGCACAAGCAAGCACTTGTAAAAAAGGGATCGAGTCGGATTTAAACTTGCCTTGCCGTACAAAGATAAATAAGACACGGCAATAACAAATGTGGAAATATAGAAGCCAAAAAGCCAGGATAAAACAACATAAAGGGCAAACAGGACAATCACAAAATAGGACTTTTCTATCCTAAAAACCATCCCCTGGTTAAATGAATCCGAACTTTCAGAATCCTCCCCCCCCTTTAGCCGCGCTTCTGCCTCCTGTCCTTCTTCCGGGATCAGCCCAAAAAGCTGAAACTCGGTATCCCTGCTCATGACCTCGTTGACACCAGGGGGAAGAAAACCGCTGATCAGGTATAAAAGCGTCAGAAACAGCCCGATACCGCCGATGCCCAGGGGAAAAATTCTCCCCATCCAGCCAAACTCGAATGAACCTATAAATAGCATGGCAAAAAAGCCCAGGCTTAAAAGCAACAGTATGAATTCATGTATTGAATACTCTGCATGGCCAATTTTAATCGTCATATTGCACCTAACCGGGCATATAACGGGTGAAGCCACGGTTTTTGAGGCTTCACCCGTGTTATTTTACAATATTGTTTTTTACCAAGAACCTATTCTGTCAGCCTCTCAATTTTCAACTCCTCTGCCAGATTAAGAGCGCTCTTTAAATTTTCTTCAGCTTGCTCCCCGGTTCCCAATGCCGGCTTGATACCATAGGTTTCATATCGCGCCTGCAGCAGTTCGTTTTCTTTCTGGGCTTTAATAAAAGCTTTTTCCAGAATCTGCTGTCGCTCTTCAGGAAGATCCGGGGGACCGTAAACCGCGCGGCTAAATTTCAGTTCCAGCAGCGGGTCTCCGAATTCGGAAAAAGTCGGGACCTCCGGCAGGATGCCAATCCTTTCCTTCTGTCCCGCCACTGCGATGCCCACGAGATTGCCTTCTTTTACCGCCGGAGACACGGCAGTAAAAGAACCAAAGGCGATATCACACTCGTTGCGAACCAGGGCGCTTATGACATCTGAGGTGGCATTATAGGGAATATACTTTTCTAATTCCACATCATAACGCTTGGCAAACAGTTCAGCGGCAACATGCTCAATTCCGCCTATTCCGCTTAAGGCAACTTTGGGCTGTTCGCCGTTTTTCAGTGCATTTAGAAGGGATTCCAAATCCTTATGTTCATATTTTGCGCTTGCCACCAACATTTGCGGGTCCTGGGCATAAACGGTTATGCCTGTCATCTCCCGGATATCCCAGGAGGGTCTGTGAAGATACCATGCAAACGGGGAGGACGGCGGGTTAAAAGCTGTAAGCGTATACCCGTTCGGCTTTGATCTGTAACATTCGCCAATACCTCTTAAATCCTGACCGCCGGGCAGATTGCGCACTGACACGCTTACCCCCAGATAATCCTTTGAAGACAAGGCAGCGGCAAAAGTGCGCTGCCAGCCATCTGTACCGCCTCCAACCGTAAAGGGCACAATAATTGAAATAGGCTGGTCGGGGAATTCATTTTCAGCAGCCGATACATTGCCTGCAGCAATAAGTACCAGGGCTGCGGCAAGCATCACTGCTACCGCCTTGAAAATTCCAAAATGCTTTCTTCCCATTTTCATCGCGAACCTCCTTAAGTGTTAAGGTTTAAAAAACCTGACCTGGCGCCTGATCAACTGCGCCATGCCGGCTCCATACAGCAATTAAAATCCATATAACTGCTTGGTATAAAAATTCTACCATTAATCCCTGGCTTGTCAATCTTAAATTATTATCCTGAATCCTTAGTAAAAAAACAACATTTCTTTGAATCCATCACTAAAAGTTCATTGATTCTACCTTTTGGAAGCCTATGCGGCATCCTGCCATTATTCATAATCCTCTTCTATTTTACCAACAATAAATTCGCTGAAAGGCAATGCACAGGTAAAGGCCGGGGATACTGCATTAATTAAATGAAAAGACTTGTTATCGCCTTCATATAAAAAATCCATCTCCAGTTTGTTTTTCTTTATGTTTACAGGCTGGGCCCGGATGCCGGGCTTCCCTTTTTTCCGGAAAGTTTTCAGATCAAGACCCTTCACCATATCCCGGGCAAGCCGTCTCATTTTAGGCTTTAAATATTTCTGCATTTCTGTGAAGGCCAAATGCCGGAAACCAAAATCATTCCGAACAAACAGACCTGTCTCCATGCCGAGAATCTCCTTGAATTCGTTCCAACGGAAATTTCCTGTCCCTGAATAATTTTCCCGCCAGAATGCCGGAATTGCAGTGGGGCCGACCTTGACTTCCTGATTGACGGTAATCGTAAAATGAACCCCCAAAAAAGGGTACTTCAAATCCGGAACCGGATAGATGTGGGTTTTTAAGGGGCATCCGGGATCGTCGGAATATAAATACAGCCCCTTAAAGGGCAGAATTTGATAGTCCCGGGAAAAACCAAAGTCCCTTGCGATTTTGTCCGCATATAAACCTGCTGCATTAACAACATATCCCGCCGGTATATCGCCTCCGGAGGTCC
Source organism: Desulfobacteraceae bacterium (assembly GCA_021737565.1). Lineage (GTDB taxonomy): Bacteria > Desulfobacterota > Desulfobacteria > Desulfobacterales > Desulfosalsimonadaceae > Desulfosalsimonas. Next base: position 47,546 of record JAIPDS010000004.1, read on the forward strand.
GGACGCCGCCAGGAATCCGGCAGTAATAAGCCGTAGCGGGCCACAGTCTTATGCCTCTGCCTCCTGCATCTTTAAGCAGGGAGTGCAATATTGCATTGGGATCTATTGTAGACGTTGTCGGGGAAAAAAGGGCGTGCTCATGTATTCTGGCATAAGGCTCGATCTCCTGGGCCTGTTGTGCGGAGATCCATTCCAAAGCCACATCGTTGGCTTTTCCCCTTTGGTAAAGCGTTTGCAATCCATCTAGTTCAGATTCGGATTTGGCGACCACAAGTTTGCCGCACTGATTAATCGGCAAATTTCTTTCAAGACAATATTCTGTCCATCTTCGATTGCCCTGTTTTGTAAATTTCGCCTTCAGACTATTGGCGGAATAATAAAATCCGGCATGTAGAACTCCGCTGTTTCGGCCACTGGCGTGCAACCCGAATCCCGGTTCCTTTTCGATGACAGACACTGTTGTATCGGGATGGCGGTCTTTTAGCGCAAGAGCCAAAGTAAGGCCCATGACACCGCCGCCAATTACCAGAAAATCAGCAGAGGTCAATTTCGCCATAAAGCTCTCCTAAATACCCAAATCAATCATGCACATAACCGGGCCATCCACATATACCGGTTTCTCCACCAGATCAGCGTCAGTGCTCATAGCCGCTCCCCTGTTTGTTTCCGGCATCCTCTTTTAAGACCTCGATTGCAAGATCCGGGCACCTGAGCTCACAGAGTCTGCATCCTATACAGGCTTCGGAACGAGCCGGCCGGGCCTTGTTCTCTGGATCCAGTTCAAGCACCTTTTTAGGACAAAAATGCACGCAAATTCCGCATCCCTTACACCACGAAGACTCTATTATATGCTTTACCGACTTTGCTTTAACCATTCCTTTCTCTTTTTTATAAAGACGGCATGAACGCAAGGTGCCGAACATGCCGCCTTTCTCAACCATCATAGGTTAGAACTTAAAGCGCAAATCTGCCACATATCCGGGATCCACATCATCTTCGTCGGTATCGCCGATTTCGGCCAGCACGTTTACCTTAGCACTATACCACCTTTTGAAGATCAATACCGGCCATTTCCAGATCTTCATCAGTAATTTCAGGCATAACCGGATTTACACCGTCATACTCCTTGGTTGCTACAAAGGTACGGCCGCAGCCCGGGCACCCTGAATCAACACAATACTTCATGGTAAGATCCCTCAAATGCCGATAGCAATATACCAGGTACTCCGGTGTTGGGACGGGGTGCTTTTCCAGGTGTGTTCCGGGGATGGGCCTAAAGATGCCGAGCCGGGGCACAACCCCCATTTTACAAAGATGCTCAACGCCGGCCACGGTGCTCTCTTTTGATTCAAGACCTGTCACCAGTATTGAATAGGTTCTGTTGGGACCTCCTCTTTTGGCGGCATATTCCAGCATCCGGTTAAAATGCTTGTGAGGGACACAATCGTCGACTTCCTCATACTTGCCGGGGCAGATTTGCTTAAAAAGCTCAGGGTCGTAGACCTCAAGATCATAGCCCACCTGATCGGCACCGGAGTCGAATAAAATGTCTATATATTTTTCTTCCCGGGGAGGAGCAATGGACAGCCGGATCCAGATATCGTGCTTTGCCTTGATCTTTTTAATCAGCTCGGCATATTCTTCGTGTCCCCGTCCCGGAGGAGGAAATGTACCGGCATTAAGGCCGAGGTGCTTGATGTCTCCTCCGTCTATTGCGGCATCAATTACCTCGAGTATATCCTCATCACTTTTTCTGTAAAGCTCGTCACGTTTCATACTGAGGCCTATGCCGCAGAATTTGCACTGCTTGTCTTTATAATTGGTCAGTTCTTCATCTTTATAGTAACCCCAAAACCAGCACCTGTTATCAATGGCAATGGCAAGGAAATCTCCGGTAACAACGCCCACTTTCGACATTGGTGTACCCTGGCTGGTGGTTTTACCGTAATAGCTTGGCCTGGGGAAAGGAATAGCACGCTGAATTATTTTACCGTTCTTTTTAATAACCGGTCTGTTATCTTCATCAATACTCAGAGAAAATGGAGGATTTTTATAATGGTACGGGAAACGGTCCCCCTCTACAGGCGGACTGACATAAACGCCTTTTTCCAGCTTAAGATCGATCCCTGTACTGGTCGGGCCCGTGCGCGTCCACAAAGGCTCCTTAAGAACCCCACTGAATTTTTCGGTAAATTCCGGCTCTATTCTGATTCCCTGGCTTAGCAGTTCCAGCCTCAGAAGTGCCGGGTTGTAACGTTTTTGTTTTTCTTCCGCCATATCAAAGCTCCTTTCATGACAAAAAAGATGTTGAAAGTTGAAACAGGTGGAAACCTGCTTTTATAAAAGCCTGTTTTATTTTATCGGTTTATTGGTATTACCAATAAACAAATTTAATGTCAAGCCTAAAATATACATATTAACGAAGGCTTTTAAAGCAACCACATCCATTTAATAAATAAAGAAATTTTAACAATGGTTTAATGGCTCTATAAAACAGAGTGCACAACCAATGAAGCTTCATAAAATTGCATTTGCAATCGCCGGAACCGTACCAATGAAATTCTAAATTGCTGAAAGGAAATAACACAGAGGCGGGTTTGTCTGAACTGCTTTAGCCCGGCAGCATGGGTAAAAAGAAAATGTTGGTTTTCATTTGAGCATCCCGTTCCAGAGAATTCTCAGATGTTTTTCGCATGTATGAGGGTCCAATAGCCCAGCAAATTAACCTGGCATGTCTCAACTACATGCATCGAATTTCCCTCAAGAAAAGCCTCCATGGAAAACCGCGGCCTGAATCCGAGCAGATTGCGAAACGGCAGCATGGCGGTTTCCACGATCCGGGGAATCAGCCTGTGGTTGCTGAAATGATTGAGCACGAATATATCACCACCCGGCTTGCATACGCGTCTGACTTCTGCCATCATTAAATCAGGATGCGGCACAACAGTAACCACGTACATGAGTGCCACCTTGTCAAAGCTGTTGGTCGCAAAGCTCATGTTTTGAGCGTCCATCAGCGACAAATCGCGGGCACCGTCTGAATCACCGCTGTTTATGTGATTTTTGGCAAGCCACAGCATGTGCGGGGATATATCTATGCCCACCACAAAGACCTCCTCCGGATAAAGCGGCAGAGAAAGCCCTGTACCCACGCCTACTTCCAGCACCCGCTGCCCGGGCTCTGCCTTCATTTTATCCACGAGAACACGGCGGCCGTGTTCAAATATTTTTCCGAAAATTTTGTCATAATAGCCGGCGTAACGCTTATAGGCCTTTATGACCGTTTTATCGTCCATACCCAGACTCCGAAACTCCTGGTAAGCAGATCTCTGACAAACCATCCAATTTCATTTGTTAATTTACTGTTTACTGTTTATGTTAGTATCAAATCTGTATCCTGTTTGAAAGATTTTTCTTTTGCATCACCCCTTGAAGCCGGGACGCAGGGGCTCTTCTCCTTTCTTTAACAGCGCCGGCGCGAACTTAAAAGGATAATGGATTTTCCTTGACAGTTACGGCATTATCCGGTTAAGAGGATCTGGTAATGAGGCATGGTAAAAAAGTGAGTTATTTATAAATTCCGGATATACCAATCCGAAATAAGATCTTAGGTTCGCTGAAATGAGCTTGAATTCAAGAAGCACCGGTTTCGGGAACTTTTTCTTTTTTAAAAAGTCTTCCCATGGACCGGCCAGCTGAGAAAATCAAACCGAATAACACAGGCAAGCCATGGGAAGACGCTTTCCAGCAGACCCATGGCTTTTTATTAAAAGGCTGTGGGGTTTTCCTGCAGCCTTTTTGTTTTAAAATGTTGGCCGGCAGGACCCCGCGGCATCACAACCGGGTGAGTATCAGGCAAAAGGAGGAAAAAGATGATCTATGACATCGAATACGAAACCATGCCCCGGGAAGCGCTGGAATCCATCCAGCTCAGGCGTCTGCAGGCAACGGTTTCCCGGGTTTACGCCACGGTGCCGTTTTACCGGAAGAAATTCGAAAATGCCGGCATAGGACCGGGAGACGTCAATTCACTGGACGACCTGCAAAAGCTTCCCTTTACCAACAAGCAGGATTTAAGAGACAACTATCCCTTTGGAATGTTTGCCGTTCCCATGGACAACGTGGTTCGCATCCACGCCTCTTCAGGGACGACCGGCAAGCCTACTGTAGTGGGATATACCTCCAGGGACATAAACACCTGGGCGGAGCTTATGGCAAGGGCGCTTGCCGCAGGCGGGGCCACACGGGGCGACATTATTCACAACGCATACGGTTACGGCCTGTTTACAGGGGGCCTGGGAATCCATTACGGAGCCGAAAAGCTCGGCGCCTCGGTAATACCGGTATCAGGCGGCAATACCAAGCGGCAGGTGTTGATAATGAAGGATTTCGGCCCCACGATCCTGACTTCCACGCCTTCCTATGCCCTGCATCTCGCCGAGGCTGCCGAGGACATGGGAGTATCCTTCAAGGACTTAAAATTCAAGTTCGGCGTGTTCGGCGCCGAGCCGTGGTCGGAAAACATGCGCCGGGAAATGGAGGAAAAACTCAATCTCACTGCGGTGGACATTTACGGGTTAAGCGAAGTAATAGGCCCGGGAGTTTCGATTGAATGTCACGAGGCAAAGGCGGGCTTACACATCGCAGAGGACCATTTTATCGCCGAAATCATAGATCCCGGCACAGGCGAGGTTCTGCCATACGGCAAAACAGGGGAATTGGTTCTTACTTCCATCACCAAGGAAGCCTTTCCGGTGATCCGCTACCGAACCCGCGATATTACCAGCTTAAACCCGGAGCCCTGCATCTGCGGACGCACCATGACCCGGATGAACAAGATAAGCGGCCGCACCGATGACATGCTCATCATCAGAGGTGTAAATGTTTTTCCCTCCCAAATAGAAAGCGTATTAATGGAAATAGAGGGGGTGGAGCCTCATTATCAGCTTGAAATCGACCGCAAGGACAATCTTGACACTCTCACGGTCAGGGTTGAGGTGAGCCAGGACACATTCTCCGATGCTGTCAAGGGACTGCAGCGCTTCGAGGAGACCATTGCAAGGGAAATAAAGGAACTGCTGGGTATATCCGCAATAGTCAAGCTTGCCGAACCCAAAAGCATTGCAAGAAGCGAAGGCAAGGCCGCCCGGGTTATTGACAGGCGCAGCATATAAAAACAAAAACGGTTTTAATTTAACCAGACTATTCCAAGGAGGGGATCCATGCAAGCCGAACAGATTTCAATCTTTCTTGAAAACAAGGCCGGCCGCCTTTCCGAGGTTACGGGAATTCTTTCGGAAAACGGTGTAAACATCCGCGCCCTGGCGCTGGCCGATACAACGGACTTCGGGGTGCTAAGACTTATTGTAGACGACAACGCCAAAGCTGAACAGGTGCTTAAAAACGAAGGATTCACCGTAAGGAAAACCAAGGTCGTTGCAGTAGAGGTAATGGACCGTCCCGGAGGTCTTCACAGTATACTTGAAGTCCTTTACAAGGCCGGGATCAATGTGGAATACATGTATGCCTTTGTGCGCCAGAGCGGAAGCAACGCGGTGATGATCTTTCGTTTCGACCAGCCCGAAGAAGCCATCCGGGTACTTTCGGAAAACGGCGTGGCCATTGTCCAGGGAGACAAGCTTTACAGCATGTAACAATGGCAGCATGCTTTAACACTAAAACATAAAGGAGAGTTGTTATGATGTTATCCGGTAAATGCTTCAGGGTTTTTACAGCCGCAGCCGTGATAGCGGCCCTGGCAATAGTTCTTGGCCCGGCGGCCTCAGCGGAAGCCGGGGAAAAGACCTACAAACTGGGAGGGATATTTTCAGTTACAGGACCCGCATCGTTTCTGGGGGATCCGGAGAAAAAATCAATGAACCTTGCCGTTGACGAGATCAATGAATCAGGAGGTGTCGACGGCCGCATGCTTGAAACCGTAATCTACGATACTGAGGGAGACCCGTCCAAGACTGTTACCTCAACCGGCAAACTCATAAACAGGGACCAGGTAACAGCAATTATCGGCCCCAGCCGCACCCCGACTACCCTGGCGGTTGTTCCCATGGTAAAACGGGCAAAACTTCCGTTTATAAGCTGCGCAGCGGGCAACAAGATCGTCCAGCCCGTAAAGTCCTGGGTATTTAAGACCGCCCAGAGCGACATACAGGCGGTTGCCGCCATTTACGGGCATATCAAGCAAAGAGGCATTAAAAAAGTCGCCATTATAACCGTTGCAAACGCATTCGGCGAAAGCGGAAAAGAACAGCTAATCGAGCAGGCATCAGACTTCGGGCTCACGGTGGTCAGCAGCGAAAGCTTCGGGGCCGACGATTCGGATATGACCGCTCAGCTCACAAAGATACGGCAGGAAGACCCGGGGGCGATCGTCTGCTGGGGGACAAACCCCGGACCTGCTGTAGTAGCCAAAAACGTAAAACAGCTCGAACTTGATATTCCGCTTTATCAGAGCCACGGCGTGGCCTCTCCAAAGTTCATCAAACTGGCCGGAGATGCGGCAGAAGGCATCCTTCTGCCCACAGGCAAAATTCTGGTGGCCAACCAGCTGCCCGAAGACGATCCCCAGAAAGAGGTTCTTACCCACTACATTAAAGCCTATGAAAGCCGATACAATGAAACGGTCTCGGGATTCGGCGGCTATGCTTACGATGCTGTCTATCTGCTGGCCAGGGCAATGGAGGGCACAGACGGGGACAAGGAGAAAATCCGCGAAAACCTGGAAAATATCAGCGGTCATGCCGGCATAAGCGGCGTGTTTAATTTCAGCAAAACAGATCACAACGGTCTTGATCCATCAGCCTTTGTAATGGTGAGAATCAAGGACGGCGACTGGGAGCTGGTGGAATAAGACGATCCGGAGCGGCGCATGCAGGAAATTTTGCAGTATTTTTTCTCCGGTGTCACCAATGGTGCGATTTACGCCGTAATCGCAGTGGGCTTTTCCATGCTCTACAATTCCACCGAGCTGATAAATTTTGCCCACGGCGAATTTGTAATGCTCGGGGCCTTGTGCATGATAAGCTTGTCCGCGGGCTTTGAGATGCACCTGGTGCCCGCCTTCCTGATAACAATGGCGGCGGTGGGAGCGGCCGGCATGCTGTTTGAGCGCCTGGCGATCCGTCCGGTGCGGCACCCGCAACACGTGGTCCTGATAATAATAACAGTGGGCGCCTCGATTTTTTTACGCGGTATCGGAATGCTGATATGGGGAAAGGACTCATACACCATGCCGCCGTTTTCAGCCCATTCTCCCGTTGACGTGGCGGGCGCCAAGCTGCTGGCGCAAAGTGTCTGGATTCTTGTAATTGTCATGACCCTGACCGCCGGGCTTCATCTTTTTTACCGCCGGTCACTGACGGGAAAAGCCATGACGGCATGTGCCGTAAACAAGAAGGCGGCATGGATCGTCGGCATCCCGACAAAGTGGATGGTACTGCTGGCATTCGGCCTGGCAACAGCAATGGGAGCCGTCGCCGGGGCGAGTATTGCACCGATTACAATGTCGAGCTACGGCATGGGTACGATTCTGGGGCTGAAGGGATTCTGCGCCGCTATGCTGGGAGGGCTGGGCAGCCTTTGGGGGGCGATCCTGGGCGGCTTTCTGCTCGGCATACTGGAGGCAATGGGCGTGGGATTTGTAAGCTCCGGCTTAAAAGACGCCACGGCCTTTGTCCTGCTGCTTGCGGTGCTGTATGTGCGCCCCCAGGGAATTGTCGGTTCTCGAAAAGTTCAACGGTTCTGATTCAATGGACAGCAGATACCGAAAAATCGTGTATATCGTGTTCGCTGTTGCGGTTGTCTGTATCGGACTGGCGGTAAAGAACGCCTATTATCTGCAGATGCTCATATTTATAGGGCTAAACACCCTGCTGGCCCTGTCTCTTAACATGCTCATGGGTTATGCGGGCCAGATTTCCCTGGGGCATGCCGCATTCTACGGTATCGGCGCATACATGACTGCAGTGCTTACAGCGAGCTATCACGTCCCTCCGCTTCTTGCTCTTCCCGCCGCAATAGGCGCTGCCATGGTCGTGGCATGGATAGTCGGCGTTCCAACCCTGAGGCTAACGGGCTATTACCTGGGAATGGGAACGCTTGGCTTTGGCATGATAGTTCACATAGTGCTTCGGGAATGGAGCAGCGTCACGGGGGGCGCCTCTGGATTCGTCGGGATACCGCCGCTTGCCGCAGGCCCCCTGGTGATAGATTCAGAACAACATTATTTTTTTCTTGTATGGGCCATGGTGCTGCTTTGCATTATAATGTGCACCCGCATCATCGATTCGAGAGTGGGCCGTGCCCTTCGGGCTATTCACGACGGGGAGATGGCAGCAGCCGCTGTGGGCGTAAACACCAAAAAACTAAAACTGCAGGTATTTATCTTAAGCGCAGGCATGGCGGCCCTGGCCGGATTTCTCTACGCCCACCTGATCTATTTTGTCAGCCCCGGCACATTCGGATTTCTTGCCTCCATCCGCATTGTCACAATGGTTGTCATAGGGGGCATGGCAAGCATATGGGGCTCGCTTTTCGGGGCTTCTCTTCTTACGCTGCTGCCTGAATGGCTGCATGCATTCTCCGAGTTTGAAATGGTGGTATACGGGCTGATTCTCATGACTGTAATGATATTTCTGCCCCGGGGGCTTACCCGTGGTGTGCTCGACCTTTTTGAACGCTGGCGCAAAACCAATGACAGATAACCGCATCCTGCTTGAAATAAAAAACGTAGACAAAGCATTCGGCGGAATACGGGCTCTGCGCGATATCAGTTTCTGCCTGCAGGACAGATCCATTACCGGCCTTATAGGACCAAACGGCGCGGGTAAGACCACGCTTTTCAACCTGATAACGGGAATTTTTCCCGCAGACAATGGCGAAATCCGGTTTAACGGCCGCTCCGTAAACGGATTCCGGGTCCATGAACTGGTCGGGCTCGGCATTGCCCGGACCTTCCAGAACGTGGAACTCTTCGAAAGCATGACCGCTCTGGAAAACATTATGGTGGGGATGCATACCCGCACCGGGTGCGGAATGATAGGAAGCATACTAAGATTGCCAAATATAATAAATGAAGAGCGCCGGGCAAGGACAAAGGCCATCGACCTGCTCAAATTCGTGGGACTGGAGAAATACGCGCACCAAAAAAGCGGGGATCTCCCCTTTGGCTGGCAGCGTCTGCTGGAGCTTGCCAGGGCGCTTGCCGCAGAGCCCGAACTGCTTTTACTCGACGAACCCGCGGCCGGACTAAACATGTCCGAAACCCGGGAACTGGGAGGCCTGATAAGGCAGATCAGGGATCAGGGCGTGAGCATTCTCCTTGTGGAACATGACATGAATCTTACCATGTCGATATCGGATAAAATAGTGGTGCTTGACCAGGGCAGTAAAATCGCAGAAGGCCCCCCGCGGGCCGTGCAGTCTGACGAAGCCGTAATGGCGGCATATCTGGGCAAGGCAAAAAAACAGGAACAGCATGCTTCGCATACGAAATCTTAAATGTTATTATGGCCGGATAATGGCCGTAAAGGGCGTGAGCCTCTCGGTTAACCAAGGTGAAATCATCTGCCTTATAGGGGCCAACGGCTCGGGCAAGACGACCCTTCTGTCTGCTGTATGCGGCCTGCTGCCGGACTGGACAGGCGAGATAAATTTCATGGGCAGGAGTTTAAAGAACCTTGATCCGCCCGCGGTTGTCCGCTCGGGCATAAGTCTCGTACCCGAGGGAAGACTGATCTTCCCCCCCCTTTCAGTACTGGATAACCTGAAGCTGGGGGCTTATACCAGGTATAAAAAAAGGGCTGTACATGAGATCGGACAGGACATGGAAACCGTAACAACGCTTTTTCCGATACTAAAGGAACGGTTTGATCAGCCCGCCGGAACCCTTTCAGGAGGCGAACAGCAGATGCTGGCCGTGGGCCGGGCTCTTATGGCCCGCCCGAAACTTTTGCTGCTCGATGAACCTTCCATGGGGCTGGCCCCCATGATAGTGGAAAAAATAATGGAGGTCCTCGAAATTTTGAGATCCAAAGGGCTTACTATCGTTCTGGTGGAGCAGAACGCGCTTGCGGCCCTCGCGATTGCCGACCGCGGATATGTTTTTGAGACCGGAACCGTGGTTCTCCAGGGCGGGGCCGGGGAACTGCTGGCCGACAAGGATGTAAAACGTGCCTATCTGGGCAAGGATTATGGAGATTTCTACGATGCCGGATGATCCTTCTTTTACGCTTAAGCAGGAGGAAAAACACCAGATGCAGCTTGAACGGCTGCAAAGTACTTTGAACCGGGCATACAAACACGTGCCCTTTCATGCAAACCGGTTTGAAGTCATTGGGATTGAACCCGGGGATATCGCCACCCTGACGGACATAGAGAAGCTTCCGTTCATGGAGAGGGCGGATTTCAGCGAACATTACCCTTACGAGCTGTTTGCGGTGCCCCTAAGGGACATAGTGCGCATCCATACCGCGCCCGGCACCACCCGAAATCCTACTGTAAGCGGCTACACCCCGCAGGATCTTGACCAGTGGAAAAGCATACTCTCCCGTGCCATGAAAGCGGCCGGCACAACCCCTTCAGATATCCTCCAGATCGCGCTTAACCCAGGTCTTGCCAACTGGGGCAGGGATTACAAGGACGGTGCTGAATCCATGGGGGCAAGCGTTATTCCAAACACTCAGCTCTCTTTTGAAAAACACCTGATGGTGCTCAGGGACTACAAAACCACAGTGCTTGTAACAACCCCGGCCATGGCCGGCCATCTGGCCGACTACATGGCGGATACGGGGCTCGGCCCCGCCTCTCTTTCCCTTCACACGCTGATTTTCTGCGGAGAAAGCGCTGATGCGAATTTTCGCAAAAACATCGAGGACCGGATGCATGTTCGCACCTGGACGCACTACGGACTAAGCGAGGTCCCCGGCCCTGCGATAGGATTTGAATGCAGCGGGCACAAGGGACTCCACATAAACGAAGACCATTTTCTGCCCGAAATCGTGGACCCCAGCACCGGATCCCCCCTGCCGGAGGGGAAAGAAGGGGAGCTGGTTTTAACAACCCTTACCACGCGGGCTTTTCCCCTGATCCGTTTTAAGACGGGCGACCGGGCCCGGGTGCTAAAAGAGCCCTGCCCGTGCGGCAGCAGCCTGGCGCGCATACAGTGGAAAGGCGAGCGCACAGATGATATCATGAATATTGACGGTGTTAACGTCCACGGCCGCCAGGTGGTTTTTCACCTGGAAAACATGATGAGTCTGGCAAAAGACTCTGTATCTTTGCAGACCGTGTACAGCGAAGGCAGAAAACTGCTTGAGGTATTTATACGGATGAACGACGAGATTTTCTCAGATGAGATAAAAGAGCTGGAAAAGCTTCTGCGCCGCTGTGAAGGCCGGCTCAGGGAAAACCTGGGCGTTCCCGTGGTAATACGGCTGGTTGAATCAACAAGCCCTTAAACTCTCCGGCCGATATTTCAGGAGACCGGGGGCTTATTTGGCTATCTCGTAAGATTCTATTGAAATCTCAAGGCTTTCAGGGAGATCTTCCGGAACCTTATCCATTCTGGGCGAGAAAAAGGCCACTTCCCCGAACTCGAAATTCTCGCTGGCTCCGGCGGGCAGGCTGGCTATTACGTCTTTTTGATGCTCCATCTTTGCATAGTCGCTTACAAACCACTCGTTTCCAACTATTTCTTCGCTGCAGGATCTGCAGTACCCGGTTACCTCCACGTTTTTTACATCCACCTCGCCTTTATTGACAATAGTGCCTTTTGCATTGACAACATAATCACTTTCACTCTTTTCGATGGAGAATTCGTAGTCCGAGATCTCCAGCAGCGCCTCTTTTTCCCCGCATCCCGCAAGCCACGCGACCCCGAACAACACTAAAACAAAAAAAACGATCAGCTTTGTAAACATTGTTTTATTATGCATGCTTCTGTTACCTCCTTGTTGTTACACCCGAATTTCATGGGCTTTGAAAATTTTTCCAAGTAAAACAAAGTATCCGGGAATCAATGCAGAAAGCACTTATATTATTTTTAGTAGCATTCGGGCTGTTTGTCAATAAAATTCAGTCCCTTTTCACCGGCAGATGATATTCCGGGATTGACAGATGAACCGCTTCCCGTAAAACCCTTATGCCCGGGTCTTAGTTTCCGGAAATTTCATATGATTCGATCACTATCTCGAACTCATGTTCCTCCGGTACCCCCTCGGGCTCGGCGATTCCTTCCGGGGCGGGATAATATGCGATATCCTCAAACGTAAAATCACTTCTGCCCCCTGCCGGCAGATAACCGATAACATCTTTCTGATGGGCCATTTTTTCATAATCATCTACAAACCATTCCCCGTTTATGATCTCTTCGCCGCAGGTTCTGCAGTAACCGGTCACTTCAACGTTTTTAACGTCGGTTTCCCCCCTGTTGACGATGGTTCCCTTTGCATTTACAATAATGAGATTTGATTCAGTGTCTTCGCTGAGAAACAGCTCATAGTCCTCGATTTCCAGGTTTGCCTGTTTTTTTTCATTTCCACATCCTGAAACAAGCAGCATAATGGCTGCCAAAACAATGCCCCACAATATCCATCTTGCATTTCCAAACATTTTCTCCCTCCTTTTCTTCTAATAAATTGTTATCAAGGCGCTTTTTGGCATCTTAATGTAATATATTGTTGCTCATTAATTAAAACAAAATTCAAGCAAACAATCAAGCATTTCTCTTTTCCATACAGACCAGGACCTGCCCACCAGAACCGCCGCAGCCGAGGATCATTTTTTTCTTGATTTCAGTCTCCACGCAGTTTAAAAATATTATAGGTTCAAATAAAAAATCAATTATTTCAAGCAAAAAATGGAGAATGATGAAAAAAACGATCAGGGACATACTGATATTGGCGGGCTTTATTATTACAGTACTGCCCTGTGCAGCATACTCCCAGAACCTGGTCGAAAACGGCGGGTTTGAGCAAATAGGGACAAACAATCTGCCGGAAGGCTGGAAGGTAAATATAGCAAGAAACACCGAGGCGGAAGTCACACTGGATGAAAATGAAAAGCATGCCGGAAACCGGTCTCTTAAAATATACGTTGCTCCTCCGGGCGGGCGTGTAGTGGTATATATAGATGAAAGCATTTCAGGGTCCGTGACTCCCGGCACAACTTATGAATCCACCGTCTGGGTCAAGGCCGAAAACGTAGATTTCAACAGGTTCACCCAGGCCCCGGTGGTCAGGGTCAATTACCGTCCCCAGCGCGTCAGGCCCGGGGGCGTGATCGATCTGATAGCCAAAACAAAAGGAACAACAGGCTGGCTCGAACTCAAGACCGACGTGCCCCCCGCCCTGGCAAACAGCCGCAGAATCCATGTTGATATAATTATGACAAAGGGGACCCTGTGGGTCGATGACATAGAAGTAAGAGCGGCTGAATAATATTGCCATGTCAGACCTTTATTCAAGCAGATTCAGCCTTAAAAGTTCCAGTTCCTCATTCTTAATCCCGGCCTTTTTAATCAGGTAATCCGAGGCAGTGCCGTAATTTTCAAATATATAATCAACTACTGCCACTATGCATTGCCTGGGTGCCGTAAGATATTGGTTTTAACCACACTTACCGGAGGTGCTTACCTTGCTAGACACCCAGGAACCACGATCCGAAAATTCGAAGACAAAAGCAGGCAAATCCAGGCAGATAGTGGAAGGCGCCCTGAACCATGCAGGAATAGCAATAGGCGGGGACAAGCCGTGGGACATCCAGGTGCACAACGATGAGGTCTTTGACCGTATAGTGCGCGACGGGGAAGTTGGCGTGGGCGAATCCTACATGGACGGCTGGTGGGACTGTCCGGCCTTGGACCAGTTTTTCGACAAAGTTTTCCGCGCCAACCTGCAACAGTATTTCAGAGACAACTGGAAGGCAACCCTTCATCTGCTCAAGGCAAAACTTCTTAACCTGCAGAAAAACCAGCGGGCCTACAAGGTGGGCAAGCAGCACTACGACGTGGGCAATGACCTCTACAGGGATATGCTTGATTCGCGCATGGCATATACCTGCGGATACTGGAGAAACGGGGCCGCAAACCTTGACGAGGCCCAGGAGGCAAAGCTTGAGCTGGTCTGCCGCAAAATCGGGCTTGAGCCCGGAATGAAGGTGCTCGACCTGGGCTGCGGGTGGGGATGTTTTGCAAAGTATGCGGCAGAAAAATACGGCGCTGAGGTAACCGGCTTAACAGTCTCCCAGGAGCAGGTTGACCTTGGCAATAAGATGTGTGAGGGCCTGCCTGTAAGCATTTATCTCGACGATTACAGAAACGCCTCGGGGACCTATGACCGGGTTGTCTCCATAGGCATAATGGAACACGTAGGCTACAAGAATTACCGCACTTACATGGAAGTTGCAAACAGGTGCATGAAAGACGACGGCATCGCCCTTATCCACACCATAGGCGGCAACGTAAGTGTCACTTCCGCAAATCCCTGGACCACGACCTATATCTTTCCCAACAGCATGCTGCCTTCCATATCCCAGCTGGGTGCGGCCATGGAGGGGATTTTTGTAATGGAGGACTGGCACAATTTCGGACCTGATTATGACAAAACCCTTATGGCCTGGGATGGAAATTTTGAAAAATCATGGCCCAAGTACAAAGAAAGCTATGGCGAGCGCTTCTACAGGATGTGGAAATTCTATCTTATGAGCTCTGCCGGGGCTTTTCGCTCAAGGGGCATCCAGCTCTGGCAGATCGTTATGACCAAGCCGGGCCGCGCACAGCCGGACTGCCGGTTTTCATGAAAAAACCATGATTGAGGCAACCGTCATAATCGTAGGCGGAGGTCCGGCCGGCTCAACATGCGCGCGGGAGCTTAAGAAAAACGGCATTGACGCTCTGATCATAGACCAAAACGAGTTTCCGCGAACCAAGCTGTGCGCCGGCTGGATCACGCCGAAAGTCCTTGCCGATCTCGAACTTGCGCCGCAGGATTACCCGCACAGTCTCCTGGTCTATCATAAGATTTTATTCTCCTTTAAAAAAATACCCCTCCCTCTGCCTACCCGCCAGTATTCGATCCGCAGGTTTGAATTTGATGCCTTCCTGTTAAAGCGCGCAGGTGTGCCTGTCCATAAGCACCGCGCAAAAGATATCCGCCGGGAAAACAACAAATATATCATCGATGACGAATACAAATGCACGTACCTGGTCGGAGCAGGCGGCACCCACTGCCCGGTTCGCAGGGCTCTTTTTTCCGAAATCCATCCCCGCGATCCTCGTCTCTGCATCGCCACGGTGGAGGAGGAATTTGCCTGGGAGTGCAAAGACTTCCGGTGCAGGCTGTGGTTTTTCGAAAACAATCTTCCGGGCTATTCCTGGTATGTGCCCAAACAGAAAGGTTATCTTAACGTGGGCATCGGCGGCAAGCTTGACTCCCTTAAAAAACGCGGCCGGACCATAAACCACTACTGGTCGCTTTTTACAGAAAAGCTTTCACGAAAAAACTTTACAAATGGGCACAACTTCAATCCCAGAGGCCACATATATTACCTGCGGGGAAAAACTGAAAACACCAGCCGCGAAAACGCCTTTTTGACAGGCGATGCAGCAGGACTTGCCACCCGAGACATGGGCGAGGGAATAGGCCCCGCGGTGGAAAGCGGCAAACTCGCAGCGAAAGCCATTATTTCAAACACGCCTTATTCTTTGAAAAATGTCACCCAATGGAGTGCACCCCAGATTTTAAAATCCGGATTCAAAGAGGATAAATAAACTGCTTATTTGTTTTCTCCGGGAGGATGAGAATGAATGATCTGCTGGAATACGGAAAACAGGTGCTGGCATCCCAGCCCTTCAGCTTGCACGTGGGCGCGGAACTGGAAGAATTCCGCCAGGGAAAAGCGGTGCTTAAAATCCCTGTCACGCAAAACCTTAAGCAGCAACACGGATTTGTGCACGGAGGCGTAATAAGCTACGCCGTGGACAACGCGCTTACCTTCGCAGGCGGAAGCGCTTTAGGGCCGGGGGTGGTTACCTCTGAATACAAAATTAATTATATCAGGCCGGCCACGGGCTCTCATATAATTTCCAGTGCCGAGATAATTCATACGGGCAAAAATCAAGCAGTATGCAAATGCGAGGTCTTTTCAGTAAACCAGGGGAACCAAGCCCTGTGTGCAGTGGCCCAGGGCACAATTTCCAAGATAGGAAAAGATTCCAAAAATACTGCCTGATCCGAAGATGCCCTGCTTTGCCGGCATGAAGGAAACCTGTATAAGGGGATCTTGCTCCTGTATCATTGCCGTGACACGCTTTTTGACTTCAATAAATATATTTACCATATTCGCACAAGCTCGAAAACATTTAAGAAATTTCGCGTATTGTATCAACAGCATTTCTGTTTCTTTGCCCGGCTTCATTTTCAAGCTCCTGCATGATCCCGTTCCACAGGATTTTTTTCCTCTCGAGCAGATTGCTCCGAAGCATATCAAGCTCCTGCGGGGTCATCTGCCTTCTTGTCTTTTTATTATCAGTCATATTTTATCACCTCCATTCGGATTCCGGAAAAATGATTTATCCGCCTTGAAAATTTTCCCATGCCCTGTTATGTATTATTCTGAATCAGGCGGTTTACAGACTGATAAATTTGTACTTATAATAAGACAGCCGCGCCCCCGGATCAACCTTGCGGAATGAATTGAACAAATAACAAGGAGCAATGATGAAAAACCGGTCACTGCAATATCTTGCGGCGCTTCTGACGTGTGCAATATTTGTGATAACCGGTTGTGCCGGCACACGGGTTGTCGTTGAACACGGTCAGGGCGCGCCGGGAGATGCTGAAAGAAAATATGAAAGACCCGGCAGAAGCGGGGGCCCTCCCCCCTGGGCCCCTGCCCACGGTTACAGGGCGAAAAAATACAGGTATTACCCTTCGGCCCAGATCTATTACGATACCGATCGCGGAGTGTACTTCTACTACAGGGACGGCAGCTGGGAGGTCTCGGCAAGTCTGCCAAACCGCTTCAGAGTGAGGCTCTCAGGCGGTCACGTAACCCTGGAAATGGATACAGAACGTCCTTATGAATACCATTCAGAAGTTGTGGAGCGCTATCCCCCGGGATTAAATAACAACAGGGGGCACGCAAAAGACAAAAAAGGACCGCCCGGCAATTAAGGACGCCGGGAAGCATAAATTTATAAAAAAGCCCCGGGCATGGTTTGATTGCCCGGGGCATTAACGGCAACTATTTTTTAAAGGTCGGATTCCCCCGGCTTCAGGCTACTTCTTATCCGAGTAGTCGTACCAGCCCTTGCCTGTCTTCTGGCCGTATTCTCCCTTCACGTATTTCTCCACAACGCTGGGCGTGGGAAGATTTGCAAAATCTCCGGTCTCCCTGAATTTTTCCATGCCCATGGTATAAGCAAGGTCAATGCCTGTAAGGTCGTTTAGGCGGAACGGACCCATGGGATGACCGGCTCCGTAAACGCATGCACTGTCGATATCCTCCACGGTAGCTACACCCATTTCCAGCAGCCACAGGGCCTCTCTTTGAATGGCTCGGAAAATCCTGTTTAGCAGGAAACCTTCAACTTCCTTTTTCAGGTGCACCGGCATTTTTTCAATCTTGCGGCACAGCTCCATGGAGACCTCGACAGTCTCATCCGAAGTATGAGGCCCCTGGACAACCTCCACCAGCTTCATTACAAGGGCGGGATTAAAAAAGTGAAGATTGCAGACCTTCTCGGGCCGGTTTGTCACATCCGCGATCTTTGAGCTCACTATAAAGGAGCTGTTTGTGGCCAGAATGGCATGAGAGGGCGCCATTTTGTCAAGGTCTGCAAAGATCTTGCGCTTTAAATCCAGAACTTCGAGCACGGCTTCTATCACGTAATCCGCATCCTTTACCGCTTCTTCCAGGCTCATGGTAAAGCTTATATTATCCCTTGCCTGTTTTGCCTGCTCCTCGGTAAGCTTGCCCTTCTTAACCCGGCCCGGCAGGTAGTTGTCAACAAACTGCTCAGCCTTTTTAAGCACATCTTCCTTTACGTCGGTGCAAACGGTTTTGTATCCATGGATTGCGCAAAGAGTTGCGATCTGGTGACCCATATTGCCCGCGCCTACAACCGCAATGTTTTTGACGTCGCTGATCTTCATCTGACCTCCTCCTGATAATTGGTGTTGTGTATTTAAAAAAACGGCATTAAAAGGAAAAAATACGCCTGTTGTTCGTATGGTCCCGAAAGCTGTTTAAAATAATAATAATATTACAAAGAAGATTTATACTCAAGCGATTTTTTGACCTTGCGGCAAAGAGGATATATCATGTATGCATAAAGAACGCCTGTAAAACACTTAAATGCGAACTCAAGATTTAACGGAGAAACAAAATGAAGGAAAAAACAAAAGACAATGTTTACAAGGCTTTTATAGGCGAGGCAAAGGCTTATTTCAGGCTTCTTGCCTATGCGGAAAAAGCAGAGGAAGAAGAGGTCCCCCAAATTGCATTACTGTTTCGCGCCATTGCCGAAGCAGAACGCGTTCATGCCACCAGCCACTTAAACCTTGTAAAAGACCTCCTGGTCAAGGACACGGACACGAACCTTATGAACTCTTTTAAACGCGAGAAGTCCATCAGTGAAAACGAATATCCCGACCTTATCAAAACAGCCGAGCAAGAAGGCGAAACCACGGCGGCAACCACCTTCAGCCACGCAAGGGACGCCGAAGCCTTCCATGCCAAACTCTATGAACGCGCCCTTTACCATGTTATAAAAAACACGGTAAAGGCTTACCAGGTATGCCAGGTCTGCGGCTATGTCACTGATAAAAAAGCACCTGAAAAATGCCCGGTATGCGGTGCACCCAGGGAAAAATTCAAAACCGTTGAATAGTTTTTCGGTAATCAGCCGCACCTTTGCAAAAAAAAGCTGAAAAAGGAGAATCTGTATGACGGCGCTTAAAAGCGTAACATCAAAAAAACTTTATATGGGCAGACTTAAACACGGAGCCGACCTGCTTGAGGAGATCACCGGAGCATGCAGAAAAGAAAATATAAAACTCGGCCGGGTTGAGGCTATAGGAGCGGTTAAAAGGGCCCGGCTGGGTTATTATGACCAGAAAACCCGCGAATACAAATTTTTCACTATTGACCGGCCGGCTGAAATAACCTCTCTTATCGGAAATGTTTCCATAAAGGACGGAGAACCCATGGTGCATGCGCATGTCACGCTCGCAGACGATGACGGAAAGGCATATGGCGGCCATCTTGCCCCGGAAACCGAGGTCTTTGCCTGTGAAATCATAATAGAAGCCCTGGAAGGCCCTGCTTTCAATAGACAGTTTGACAAGGAAACCGGGCTGCCTCTATGGGACATGTAGCAATCCGGCAAAAATTCAAAACTCTTATGTCCGGCCAGAATGAATCTTAAAATACTTCTGTTTCCCGCGGCAGCCGCATGCCTGATGCTCGGCATGCATTACGCGGTTTTCAAAAGCCTGATCTGTTTTTTCCAGATAAGCCGGCCCCAGGTAAAAATCCCCATGTATGCGGCCATGGTGATTCTGGGGCTTTCCTTTTTCACGGCATTTTCGCTTATACACTGGCGTGAAAATATCTGGACCGTGAACTGGTACAGGTTTGCCGCGGCATGGACCGGATTTGCGATCCACTGCCTGGCTGCGGTTGCCGCCGCCTGGATACTTCTGGCAGCGGCAAGGCTTGCCGGACTGCACCTGCCTGCAAAAATCCTGGGGGCTGCGGTACTGGCTACTGCCCTTGCAGCCTCCGCATACGGGATATGGGCCTCCTATCATCCCGTGGTGCGGCAGATAAAAGCAGAAGTGAAAAATCTGCCCAAATACTGGGAAAACAGCAGAATTATCCATCTATCGGACCCGCACCTGGGGCACATGTATAAAAGCGGTTTTGCCGAACGGGTAACAGAGAAGGTTAATTCACTGAATCCGCATCTGGTACTGATCACCGGAGACCTGCTCGACGGGATGGGCGGGCCGTACAGGGAAAACCTGGCTCCGCTTAACGGTCTTTCGGCCGAACATGGTGTTTTTTTCGTAACCGGCAACCACGAACATTATGTGGGAATAAACAGGGCACTTGAAATAATACGGGAAACGCCCATCCAGATACTTGACAACCAGGCAGTGGAAATAAACGGCCTGGAAATCGTGGGGGTAAGCTATCCGGGCATTAACGGCCTACAGAATATCAAAAACCTGTCCGGGACAAAAAGGCCGGGCACGACAAGAATCGCCATGTTTCACACCCCCACGGAAATGGGCATTAGCAAAAAAAACATGGAAGAACAGCATTTTGCCAATTACTGGATGCCCGAGACCTCCTACGTGCTAAACAGAAAGCTTGGCGCTGACCTTCAGCTTTCCGGCCATACCCACAACGGGCAGATCTTTCCGGTAAACCTTCTTACCGGCCTTCTTTACAGGGGGTATGATCACGGCTTAAAAAAGATAAACGGCTTGCTGCTTTACGTGTCTCCGGGCACCGGCTCCTGGGGACCTCCGATGAGAACCTCCGGCAGGCCAGAGATTACGCTGATAAGGCTTGTAAGAAAAAATAAAAACTAAAGACCTATAAATCTGATGTCATGAAAATCCAACAGATCATAAAAAACCGGCTGGCCGAAACAGCAGCAGAACACAGGATAAGGGATGTACGCATAGGGCTGGGATATACGGCAGTTATGCTCGAAAACAGGCAGACCGGCCTGGCAGGCACGCCGCTGCGTCATGTGCGTTCTGGATGCACTGTTTTCGAAGGAATGCTTCCCCTTAAAGGCAGATATGCCTCAGAACTGCTGGAACTGATAACATCAGACTACCCCCTGGAAACAGCAATAGGGGTGGCAACAGCAAACGCCCTTGCAAACCTCCCCTCCCCTAGACAAAAAGAGGGTGACGTCCTTGACTTATTAACTTTATCAGGGATTATCACGGGAACAAAAAAACCCTAAATCATTTTTTGAAAATGTACTTCTCAAAGGACTCAACCCCTTGTATTAAAAGGAAAAATGATTTTCCTGGCAAGTGGGCCCAGACAAATTTTTTGTATTTAT
>JAIPDS010000005.1 GCA_021737565.1 Desulfobacteraceae bacterium
CTGTCCAAGGCAGGGCAGTCTTTTCGTTCGCTGCATTCGGGCCTGGCATGTGCACGGCGGGCTCCGCCGCGTCCGGCGAACTCGCTCACTCACGTGCGCTCAAACAAGCGCCGGCCGCTTTGGCTTCGCACGCCGGCATCTGCTTAACCGGCCCTCATGCAATGCTCCCTCAAAGACAGCCCCGCCTTGTCCGCATGGACATTGCCTCCGGTATTGAAATTTACTCCATAAAGAAAATACGGAGGCTTAATTTTTGACAGAATCTTAAAAAGCTTTCTACATCACCCGATATTTTGCAGGAAGGAAGCCCTGCGGTCGAGGTCAGTTTTTTCGCTCCTGACCGTTTTCGGGATTCATCAAATGCCTTCGCTAAAATTTCAAAAACTCGGCCTATCGGCCTCAAACAGTTTGAAATTTTTACGCTCCGACATTTGCTGAATTTTCCCCGAAAACGCTCAATGTCGCTTCAAAAACTGCCCCCGACCTTGGACTTCCAAGGCAATCCTTTTTTTGCGCTTTCCCGAAATTGTAATTCATTGCCCTGATGGCGGTGCGGAAAAGCGGGTTTCCGAGCGGAAATTGAGGCTCCAGAAGGCTCCTGGAGCGAGGAAACTCCTTTTTCGCACCGCCGATCAGCCAAGGTGCTTACTTACGGATTTCCTTTCTGCAAAAATGCCGCGTCAGCTTAATAAATAGTTTTTCACGACGCCGTCAATTTTTAATGCCAAAGTTTTACAAAGAGCCTGAAAATAGATCTTCAAGCTTGCAGGGCCGCTGTGTATAAACTTGCGGGAGCCGGCCGGGTTGCGCCGCTACTTCGATAGTGGTATTGATATATTGGAATTATTGGAAAATTCGTTATTATAAGGGCAGATTTTGATATTTGCCGGTCTTGAGGCAGGGGATTTATCAGATAAGAGGAGGGTTTATGCAGGCTGAAGGCGTGAGCAGAAAATTCGGGATGGCGCCCGGATCTCTTGTATACATAGGAGACGGGGAAAAAGAGCCCATCAGTATTACTGTAATGGACTACAATGCGGAAAGTCTTACTGAGACCACCGTGGAGGATTTGTCTGAATGCCAGGGGTATGCCGCAGGCGATTCGGTCACCTGGATTAACATCTCGGGAATACACGACCCAGAGATGATAGAAAGAATGGGGCATATTTTTGACCTTCATCCGCTTTTGCTCGAAGACGTGTTAAACACTGAAACCCGTCCAAAACTCGATGACTATGACGACACCCTTTTTGCTGTGCTAAAGATGATCGACTATGATCCGGATGTCAGAGAGCTTGATCATGAACAAGTCAGCCTGGTGGTGAAAAAGGGGCTTGTAATCTCCCTTCAGGAAAAAGAGGGGGATGTGTTTAATCCGGTGCGCGAACGGATCAGGAAGGCAAAGGGTAAAATCCGCAGGTTTGGTTCTGATTATCTTGCCTATGCCTTAATTGACATGATTGTTGATCACTACTTTGCAATCCTGGAGCAGATAGGCGAGCAGATCGAGTCCCTGCAGGATGAGGTTACAGAGGAGCCCGGCAGGGACACCGTCAGGGACATTCACAGGTGCAAGCACCAGATTATTTATCTGAGAAAAGCAGTATGGCCGGTTCGCGAAATACTTGCAAGCCTGTTAAGGGAGGAATCAGAGCTTATCGGAAGCGATGTCCGGCTGTATTTAAGGGACGTATACGATCATACAATCCAGGTTGTCGATACCGTGGAGACCCATCGCGATATTCTCTCAGGCGTGCTCGATATTTATCTCACGGGCATAAGCAACAGGATGAACGAGGTAATGAAGGTGCTTACCGTGATTGCAACCATATTTATTCCGCTTACCTTCCTGGCGGGGGTATACGGGATGAATTTCGAGCACATGCCCGAACTTGCCTGGCGCTATTCATACCCAGTGGTATGGGTGGTTTTTCTGGTAATTTTTGCAGCCATGCTCTGGTGGTTTAAGCGTAAAAAATGGCTGTAATAAAAAGGCCCGGTACTTGTATCAGCCGGCTTTTTTGACTATTTTTTCCGCGATTTTTTCCGCGGACCTGCCGAAAAGCTCGTCAATTTCAACCAGGTCCAGCAATTCATCGCGCCATGTGATGTTGTTTTCCTGGACCAGGTTTTTTATGTGCTCGTGCTTGCCGCCAAGAGCCCTGACCCTTGTCTGAAGGTCGGTGTCTTCCTTAAAGGATACGTCGAGCAGAAACATGTGCTCAACCATGTTGGGCATGGAGGGATCTCCCGAAATAAGCGGGATTATCAATATGCTTCTGTCGTCTTTTCTCCCTTTGCCAAGATAGACGTTTCCGTTGCGCACTATGATTTTTTTTGTCCCCTTAAGCGTCCTGTCGCTTTCGGCCCGTGAGGCCATGGCGGCCGATGTGCCCTGTTTATCTATTACATCTATGGTGGTCTCGTCAGTGGGCTCACCAAGAAGGTTGACTCCTGAAATCTTATACAAAGTATAGCCGTTTATCTTTTCAATGATGTTCTGGATGTTTCTGAGCACCATGATATTGTTTATGGTCAGATGCTCAATGGTGAAGTCAAGGCCGAACACGGTATCAAACAGCAGGCCCTCGGCCTTTTCCTCAATCCTGCTGGTTCCCACAGTAACAGTTTTTGCCTGGTGCTTTATTGCATCCACCGGTCTTGCCATGGCGTTTATGGCTTCTGCAAGGGAGGCAAAAAGCATTGAAAACATGTTTCCCGCAGTTCCCTTAATCCCGAAATCAAGTTCAAAATCGGCTATCGGCAGCCGGCCTGACAAATATTTCAGCAGGAGCACAAGGTTTGTTGATTCCTGGATGGCAAGTGTGGCGGGAAGTCTGTTTTCAGACTGGCGTTTGCGAAATTCGTGGTAAAACTGCAGTATTTTTTCCCTGAACGATTTTTCCAGTACTATTTCAAATATATCCATGCCGCGGTCTGCAAGGGTGTCTATTGTTTTTCGCAGATCCTCGCGAAAATTATGGAGAAACCTGGAGCCATCATTTATGGCAAGAGCAGCATAATATCCCCACATGTGGCCCACCAGTGTGTTTACAATCGGTGCAAAATGTTCGCTTACGGGCGGTACGCGGAATACATCTTCTGCATACGCGTCAAACCTGTCCTCGTGTTCGTCTGCGATTACCACGGGAAGCGCTTTGTGGGAACGGAATATGGCGGTATCTTTTACAATGTCGCCTATTACGCTTCTGCGGGTCCCTGCCGCGCATATTATGATCAGGGGTTCTGAGGAAAGGTCGATATGTTTTTTGTCCTCAACAAAGTCGGATGAAATTGTTTTATAACAAAGCTCGCTCAGCTTTATCCTGATTTCATCCGCGGCAGCCTTGTTGGGACCGCTTCCCACGGCCGCCCAGTAGGTTCGCTGAAGAGCCAGGCGATAGGCCGAGGTTCTGATCTGCTCCTTCATGGAAAGAACCTTTTCCATGATGTCAGGAAGCCGGATCATCTGCCTGATTTCATTGGATACGAATGCCCTGCCTCTTTTCCCGGTCATCTGGGCTATATACAGGGCAAGTATGGCGCCCGCAACAATCTGGGAATAAAACGCCTTTGTGGAGGCAACCGACATTTCAATATCCCGGCCGCTGCTTGTATATAACACCCCGTTGGTTTTAAAAGTAAGATCCGAGTCCCTGCGGTTTACAATTGAGATCGACCACGCACCTTTCCTTTTTACCATGTCAACCGCCCTGTTGGTATCAGTGGTCGTGCCGGACTGGCTGATGGGTATTAACAGCATGTCGTCCATTTGCCTTCCGTCCTTGTCATAGAGCATAAAGCCCGAGAGTTCGGATGATTTTACAGATTCGATCCGCAGGTTTGGATCATCAATATAGTAGCGCATAAGCTCCGAACAGGCAGCCGCCGCCACCCCGGCGGTTCCCTGTCCAATGAAAAGAATCCTTCGTATGGCTCCCCGGCTGATTTGCTCTACCAGTTTTTCCGGTACGTTTGTTTCATCCAGCCTGATTTCGTACCTGCGTCCGTCCGTATCTATCAGTTTCCATCGGTTTTCCAGCGTGCGGCGCACGGATGCCGGGGATTCGGAAATTTCCTTTAAAAAGTAGTGGTCAAACTCCTGGCGGTCAATGTCCCGGGATGTAAGCATGGTCTGCCTTATGTCGTTTTCGCTAAATTCAACAGGGGTGCCGTCATAAAACATTGCCGAAATTCCGGAAAGCCCTCCTTGCGAGTTCTGATCCACAATGCAGATCTGTCCGGTTACAGTTTTGCCGTCCGCGCCCCTTATCGCTGCTTCTCCGTCCATTTTAATAAAACTGCTCGTCTCCTCGGCAAACCCGTAAACCTCTGATGTAGGGATGTAATGATCCCGGCCCAAACCGACAAATATCGCCTGCCCGCTTCCCTTCAGGGCAAGAAAGATTTTTCCCGGAGCAAGATCCGTATGCATTGAAATGGCATGGGAGCCTTCAAAGTCATTTACGGCAAGCCTGACGGCTTCTTCTATTGCGTGGCCCTGATTCAAATAAAACCCTATGTGCACAGGGATGATTTTAGTGTCACAGGTGATTTCATCGGGATAAAATATACCCGCTGCACCGTGGGCTGCCTTTAACTTCTGATAGTTGTCAATATCTCCGTTTAAGCTTACATGTATGATGCCGCTTTCTTCTGCAGAGGTTGAGGCGGTGCAGCCATCTACGGGATGGCAGTTGACCTCGTTGATGTCTCCCACAGAGGCCCACCTGGTATGCGCTGACACTGTGAAATGCCGGTGATCCATCATTAAAAGCGTTTGAAAAATATTGTCGCTGTGGATCTGGGAGCGTAAAAACTCAATATTGTCCCCAAGGCGACCGATTTCTGCAGCAATTTTGTAGGTAAAGGCCAGTGCAATTTGCCGGCCGCTGTTTTCCGTATCAGAGGGGCGCAATGAGATGCTTTTGTTTGCAAGCAGTTTTTGGTTGGTCCGGGTTTGGAATTCCTCTTCCAGTCCCTTTGCCTTGATTTGTTTTTTAAAGGCTTCAAATGTTTTTTTATCCAGTATAAACAGCAGGGAGATTCCTGCCGAATCCCTGCCTCTTACCTCCAGGCGGTCAATGCTGTTAAATACGGCATTTATCTGTCTGGCAGCAGAAACTGCCTTCTTCGACGGTTCGGGCATGTCTGCAAGAAGGCCGCGCACTTTTTCTATGTTGCCCAGGATTTCGGTATTCAGGCTCCATGCAGCATCCTTTATTGCCTCCAGCCTGGTCGCGATCTCGTCAAAAAGCTCTGAAGGAAGCCTGCCCATCCAGAAGCGAAACCCGGCAGACTCCCTTTTCACAATACCGTCAAGCGCATTCCGAATCAGCGACAGTTTTTTTACGGCCGGGTCACTGCACATCAGGCTGTAGAAACGCTCGTTTTCCTTGAGCGAGCGGATTTCAGCAAAAAGTCTTGCGGCCGTATCCTTTCCCCCAAGGCAGTCTTTGCCGACTGGAAAAGACCCGGCATCCGGTTCCGGCAGGCCGGAAGAGGCGATTTTATCCACCAGCTTGTTTATTGATTCAAGCTCTGTCTGCGCAGAATCATCTGCCGTGTCTGACTGTATTTCGGCCCGCCTGAATGCAACCATGCCGGTTAATCCGCATGAAAGACGTCCCGGCAGATAAGGAAAAAAAATAATTGCATCGCCCTGTATTCTTTGAGGTGCTTTTCCGAAATAAACTTTTTTGTATAATCCCGCGGCGAACCTGGAAATCAGTGACAGAAGCCTTGCTGTTTTATGCTGTGCGAGTTGAGTCATTTTCGAAATCCGGCTGCTTGAAAGCTGTTATGAAAGTATTCTTCCACGATTTTTCGAAAGTATTCCGGCGAGCGGGTTCCTATGTATTTTTCATGTGCCACCATAACGGAAACCGCGATTTTGGCGCTCGAATTCTTGTGCCGGGCATAGCCTGAAAACCAGTCATAGCGTATTTGTTCAGGGTTATTATTAATAGAGCCTGTTTTACCTCCGATTTCAAAATTTTCAATAATTTGTCGACCCCTCGCGTCATTGAAGCTTCCCCTGGCCGTACCCGAGGTAAGGGAGGTATGCATGAGAGGCTTTAGCATAAGTGCTGTCTGCGGGCTCATGGAACGTATAAACGGTTCGGGTTTCTGCCGGTAAACCTGCCGGTCGTTTACAGTTACCGTATCAATAAGCCGTGGCTCCATCATCCTGCCGTTATATATTATCGAAGCTGCAAGCATGGCTCCGTGAACCGGTGATATGCGGGTCTTTTTGTTAAAACCGCACGCTACTTCAGCCCAATTATATGATCGGTCTGAAATCGGTGCGGCGCTTGGTTCAAGCGGCAGGTCAAAACCTATTTCCCGGTTGAATCCGAAATTAAGGGCGTATTTTTCCAATACGGCCCGGCCCAGGTAATTCATTCCTATTTTCCCGAAAACAGGGTTGACAGACTGGGCAAATGCAGACTCAAAGGTTATGCGGTTTGTGTATTTGTTTTCAATATCCTTTAACTGGGACTTGTAAAGAGTGTATTTGCCGCCGTTAAAAAGGATCATCCTGTCCGGCTTAAAACTGCATGCCTCAATTGCGGCCGCTGCGGTTACTATTTTAAACAGGCTGGCTGCCGGGAAATCCGCGCTAAGGCAGGTATTTGCCAGGGAGCCGTTTCCGCCGTGGGAGGCCATGGCAAGAATTCGCCCGGTATCCGGCTCCATAACCACAATTGCGATATACCTTGCCCACCTTGTATCAAGCATTGAAAGCACGGAGCGCTGCAGGCGGGGCTCTATGGAGGTATGAAAAACATATTCGCGGCCGTTTATTTTCTTTCTGATAACTGTATCTTCAGGGTTGACAAGATCTCGTGGCTCCAGCAGATTTCGTATTTCCGGGCGTTCAATGCGAGCTATCTCCGGGCCGTCATCTTTATCCCGCTCTTTGGCCCCCGCGAGCACGCCCTCAAGCAGGTAGAACCCCCCCTTTAGAATTAATACTGATACAAGGAGAATAAGCAGGTAATGCGGGAGCCTTGAAAAAGTCTTTCGTGTTGCGTATTTTTTTTTAAAACTTTTCTGATACCGGCGCCAGGCGGCATTTTTGTTCTGCCCTACATATTTTAACTTTTGAGATTTACGCTTGAATATGTTTCTCATTTTTCGGCCGGGCGGTTATTTCAAACGGGTTCCCGGTGCTACATCCCGGTCAAGAACGGCCACGGAGCCGTTTTCATCTCCGGTAGCCGCCAGTATCATTCCCTGCGATTTGATTCCTCTGAGCTTTGCCGGCTTCAGATTTGCCAGCACCACAACGGTTTTTCCCGTGAGTTCTTCGGGCGCATAGAACAGCGCTATTCCGGCAACCACGGTTTTTTTCTCAAAGCCCAGGTCAAGTTCGAGTTTAAGCAGCTTCTCAGTTTTGGGCACCCTTTCAGCCGAGATTACCTTTGCGGCCCGCAGGTCAATTCCGGCAAAGTCGTCTATGGTGATTTCCGGTGCAATATCTGAGGCTTGTGTCTGTTCGGTTTTTTCATTACCCGGTTCTGCAAATATTGCTTCCTGGTCAATTCTTGGGAAAAGAGAGATGCCTTTGGGCAGAGATGAGCCAGGTTTGATTACTCCCCATTTTTTTATTTCACTGATCATGTAAAAGGCTTGCTGGGGTTCCAGTCCCAGATGTTTTTGCATTGTTGCCGCCGTATCCGGCATTACAGGATAAATCAGCCCGGATACAACCCGGAGTCCTTCCAGCAGGCTTCCGATAACACAGGCCAGTTGCTCGCCGGCTGATTTTTGTTTTGCCATCTCCCAGGGAGCGGCGGTGTCCACGAATTTGTTCATTTTGCTTATGTATTCCCAGACCGATCCAAGAGCCTTATGAAATTCGAAATTGTCCATGTCTGCTGAAAAATTTCTAATCGCCTCTTTGGCCCCGGCTTTCAGGTCGAATTCAGGGCAGGGGTTTTTGCCGGAATCCCATTCAGGTACGGTGCCCCTGAAATACTTGTGAAACATGGCAAGCACCCGGGAAAACAGGTTGCCAAGATCGTTTGCCAGATCAGAGTTAATCCTTTGGATCAGTGCAACCTCCGAGAAACTCGAATCCAGCCCGAAAGTCATCTCCCGCATGAGAAAATACCTGACCGCATCACTTCCGTACCTGTCCTTAAGATAAATCGGATCAACTACGTTTCCCAGGCTTTTTGACATTTTATTTTCCTCGACATTCCAGTAGCCGTGGACAAGCAGGTGTTTGTATATGTCAATGCCGGCGGCCTTCAGCATAATCGGCCAGTAGATTCCGTGCGGTTTCAGGATGTCTTTTGCCACCACGTGGTGCACATGGGGCCAGAATGTCTTAAAATCCTCCCCGTCAGGGTATCCCATGGCGGATATATAATTTATAAGGGCATCAAACCAGACGTATGTTACGTAGTTATTGTCAAAGGGCAGTGTAATGCCCCATTTAAGGCGGGTTTTGGGCCTTGAAATACAAAGATCGTCCAGGGGTTCGCGCAGAAATCCGAGAACTTCATTTTTGTAGCGTTCAGGACGGATCATGTCCGGGTGTTGGTTTATGTAGTCTATAAGCCATTGCTGGTACCGGCTCATTTTGAAAAAATAATTGGACTCCTGTATGAGTTCGGGCTTTTTACCATGATCGGGGCATTTGCCGTCAACCAGTTCGCGCTCGGTGTAGAATCGTTCGCAGTCATAACAGTAAAGCCCCTCGTATTCGCTGAAATATATGTCTCCTGAATCGTATATTTTCTGAAGGATCTTTTCCACTACAGCGATGTGATCCGGATCCGTGGTTCTTATGAACCTGTCATGGGATATTCTGTAATGGGGCCACAGTTGCCGGAACAGGGCTGATATTCTGTCTGAGTAAGTTTTGGGATCAGTGTTGTTTGCCTCGGCGGCCTTTACTATCTTGTCGCCGTGTTCGTCCGTACCGGTCAGCAGAAAGGTTTTCTCGTCCTTCATCCGATGGTAACGCCTGGCGACGTCGGCTGCAATGGTGGTATAGGTGTGCCCCAGATGGGGTTTTGCATTTACGTAATATATGGGTGTCGTGATATAAAAGGCAGATGTCATTGTTTAAGAATTCCCGTCTGTGTATTCGAAGTTGTTTTCTGTTTCGTCACTGTCGCCGTTTTCCTGCTGGCATGTATACTCCTCGTAGCCTTGGTACTCAAAGGCCAGGCAGCACATTAATCTTCCGCAGACACCGGAAATTTTAGTGGGGTTAAGCGACAACCCCTGTTTTTTTGCCATTTTTATTGTTACCGGGTCGAATTTTGTCATGAACGAAGAGCAGCAAAGTATCCGGCCGCATCGTCCCACGCCGCCGCAAATTTTCGCCTGGTTGCGGATGCCCACCTGCCGCATTTCAATCTTGGTCCGGAACTGTTTGACAAGCATTTTTACCAGCTTGCGGAAATCGACCCTGCCGTCCGCAGTAAAAAAGAAGGTAAGCTTGCTTCCGTCAAAATTGCTTTCAACCGAGAACAGGTGCATTTCCAGACCGAGCGAGTCAATACACTCGCGGCAGTATTCGTAGGCTTCTTCTTCGACTTCCGAATTTTTTTCCTGCTTATCCCGGTCCTCGTCGGTGGCGGGCCGGTAGATTTTTTTAAGAGGCTGGCGCACCGAGTCTGCGTCAACAGATTCAGGGGGCGTGGCAACAGTTCCGAAACCAAGCCCGTGCTCGGTTTCCACGAGGACCTCATCTCCGGTCTTCAATACATAAGCCCCCCCGTTGAAATCATATATTTTTCCCGCGGGCTTAAATCTTATGCCGACGACTTTAACCTTGTTTTTTCTCGTGGTTTGAGATTCATCTGAAGTCATATTATGCGCAAATTGTATCTTTTAAATAAATTTTACAAAGGGCGTATTTTCCCAGCCCGTTAATTTCTTTTGAAAGGTTGTGTTCTAATGTTGTGCCAGCTTGGCCATAAGGGCGTCAAGACAAAGTCTATGGTTTGCGTTTCCGGAAATGGCATTTTCGGCCTTCACAACAGCATCCGCCTTTTCAATTATCAAGTCAGCGGGTATCTGCCGGGCGGCGGCTTTTACCCTGTCGGTTAGATCGTGGTTATAAATTTTGTCCGGACTGCGTAAAAATACCGCCAGGTCTCTGTACCAGTTTTTCATTATTTCAAAGACGCCTTCGAGTTTATCGCGATCAGATGCTATAATTTCGGCAAAAACGTGCCTGAATGATGCCGGCAGATCGGGCAGCCGTACCAGCATGTCAATGATAAAGTTTCGATAATTCAACCAGTCCGCCTCTGCCATATCAATGGCGCGGGCCAGGCTTCCGCGGGCCACCAGGGCCACGATCATGGCATTATCCCGGCTAAGGTCCATGTTAGAAACGAGGTAATCGGTCATTTCCTTTTGCGGGATCGGGTTAAAATGGATTTGGCGGCATCTGGAGACTATGGTCGGCAGCAGGTCCCCGGCGTCCGGGGCGGTCAATACGAAGATCGTTGATTCCGGAGGCTCTTCCAGAATTTTAAGAAGCGCATTGCCGGCTTCCTTGTTCAACAGTTGCGCATTCTCTATCAGGACCGTTCTTATGGAAGCAGCATCGGATTTTAAGGCAAGGCGGTCATAAAGGGAACGGATCCGGTCGATGCGGATATAGCCGCCCTCCGGGCTTACCCTGTGAATGTCCGGGTGCACCCCGCGTTCGGTCTTTATGCAGGAGCGACACTTGCCGCATGCAGAGAAAACCGGTTTTTCGTTGCCGGGGATTTTGGTGTGCCGCCTGAAGCCTGTTTCATGGCAATTGCAGATCCTGGCAAGTTCAAGGGCGGCGGTTGCCTTGCCCACCCCGTCTTCTCCGGTAAAAAGAAAGGCATGCGGGAGTTTTTCGCTTCTCAATGCATTGCACAGCATCCTGACCGGGCGCTGCTGCCCTATTAACTTATCGAAGCCGCCCACAGGCTTTGCCGTTTAAGCCTTTGTCTTTGTATTAACGCGTTCCCGCAGCTCTTTGCCGCATTTGAAAAAAGGCAGCTTTTTGGGCTGTATGCGGACCTTTTCGCCTGTTTTGGGATTTCGGCCGGTGTAACTCTTGTAGTTTTTGACAAAAAAGCTGCACAGCCCGCGGATCTCTATTCTTTCTTCGTTTACCAGGGCATCTGCCATGGAATCGAAAAAGATTTGCACGACCTTGGCTGCATCTGATTTGGAAATATCGGCTTCCTTTTTAAGGGCGGATATCATTTCAAGCTTGTTCATTTTTCCTCCTGTGTGGTGTTGCCGGATTGCTTGTTATACCTATACTTATCCATAAATTTTTAATAAGTCAAGGGGTTATGTTATTATTATCTATTATCCAGCGTTTCGCCGAAGCCGCCAAGACCGAAAAGTTCAATCATTGCCATGTAACGGGTATCATTGTCCTCTTCCTCCCCCTCCTGCTTCCAGGCAAGCTCCAGTGCCCAGCACTGGGATTCGTAGCGCATCCCCAAGCCCTTTTCAATATCTGTTTCTGTTTCAAGATTTCTTTCGTAATTTCCGAAAAAGGCCAGATTTCTTGTTACCCTGGTTTTTGCGTAAAGATCAATACTTTTGGTGGAATCCCGGCTGTATCTGTATTCCAGTTTGAGTTCGTCGCCGCGTCTGTCGTATAAACGGCAGGTCAGGTTCCCGGTATCAAGTTCATCATTCTGATGGTCCCAGCTCGCATCAGCATGCAGAGTAAGCAGGTTTGCAGGGGTAAGGTCAAGCTCGGCATAAAGCGGCATCCATGCTTGCCCGGAGTCTTTATCTTCCCTGAAGTTATAGGCCTGTTCAATAAAGAACTTGGCAACCCGGTTATATGTATACCTTTTTTCATTGTTCCTGTTTTTGCCGGAAAGGGATGCTTTTGAAGTAAAAAGGTTTGTAAAGGACAGCGCCAGACTGTTTTCAGGTTCGATTCGGTCTATTTCGTCAAATTCTGGATATTCGGACTGGTCCTTTTCCGGTATGTAGTCGTAGGAGAGCCTGGGGATTATCACGTGCCTGATTTTTTCCACCCGCCCCTTTTCAACTGAAAACACCCGGTTGATCTCGGTGCTTAAATCCATCTCTGCATCATAGAGTTCCCTGTGCATATATAGTTCTTTTTCATCGCTGTAAAATTCGCTGTCAGCATCAATATACCAGGCAGTCTGGCGGAAGCCCGCAGACGGCTCAAGGCTGAAATAATGCCCCGCCCGAAGCGGCAGATAAAGCCTGGGGTGGAGATCCATGCGGTGGCCGGTAATATTGTCCCGGCTGTAAAAATATGTATACTCGGAATCCAGGGAGCCAAACAGCAGGTCGCCTGCTGGAGCCCGGGTCAGGGGTTGTTTGAGCGCGCTGTATTGTATCCTTGGCAGTTGCTGAAGCGTATCGTCTTCATCCTTCAGCCGCCGGTTTATCACGTTGTCATACCATACAAGATCCGCATTTAAGCTTTGATATGACCAGGACCTGTTTATATTCAGACGGTTTGTGCGCACGGGGTCGTTTTTGTCGTCTAGGTCGCGGCCAAATTCGGATGAAAAATAATCGGCCGCTGTTTCATGGCCCATATATCGGTCTGAAAATTCCCTGAGATAGTCCTGGTCGCTTACAATGTCAATATCCAGGCGGGCTGTTGCTCCTGCGAAAAGTTGCTGGTCGGCTTTCATGCGTATCCAGTACCTGTCGTCATTCGGCCGTGCGGCTTCATCGTCATCATAACCCCACTTGGCGGTTGCCTCTCTGCTTCCGTCGTCAATTTTTTTGTCCTTAAAGCCGTCTGCCATTAAGGTGCCCTTTGAATCCTCTGAGAACATGTAGCGGTATTCAAGCCCGAATTTTTCCCCGCGTTTTTGCATGTGATGATAATAGAAAGTTGCATCAGTATTGCCGGAGATTGCCCAGAAAAGGGGCTGAATGTATTCCGCGCCCTTTCTGTCGGAATATCTGGCTTCGGGCATTAGAAGGCCGCTCTGGCGTTTAAGTTTTACCGGAAACATGAACCACGGCACGTAAAACACCGGGAGGCGCCGGGCCCATAATGCCGCATGCGACACATATCCATAGCCCTCGATTGTTACATCGACCTGTTTTCCGGTAATCTGCCAGTCCGGGCGAGGACCTTCACAGGAGGTAAGGGATCCGTCTGTGATATGGTATGTATTTTCGCCCGTCTTCTCAATTCTTTCGCCCCGGATACGGAAATTGTTCTCCCTTATAAAAATATGGCCCTGATACAGTGTGCCGGTGGCAGATTCCAGATCCATATCCAGGCGTTCGCCCGTCAAACGGTCGCCTTCGGAAACAAGGGTTACACTGCCGGTTGCCACGGCTTTCATATTCTGTTTATCCAGTATTATTTTGTCGGCCAGAAGTTGTGTTTTATCCCGGGTTATCCCGACGTTTCCCGAGGCCGTATATCGGTTTGTCTCAGGGTGGTACGTGATCTTGTCAGCAGTGATCCGCCATGTTTCACCGTTCTGGGTAACCTGGTCGAAAAATTCCTGGCACGGGGCAACTGAAGTGTATGGCCCGGCAATACAGGCCATCGCCGCTGCCAGATAAAGGAAAATGATTAAAGGTCTCGGTCCCTGCATATAAATTCTGCTTATCTGCTTTTGGCCTTTCCGAATTAACAGGAGAATAAAAAGCCTTTAACATCCGGGTGCGAATAATAACTTGATGACCGGCTTAATTTCCAGTATAAAAAACCGGATAATAAAAAAAGTCAAGCCAATAGCGGCAAACGTGTACGCAAATCAGGCAACCGCAAGGCATCGGCCGAATGAAGAAGAGGTTTGTAAATCAGTTAAGCCCCGGCGAATCATTAAGTGATCTGTTTGTTCTTTCTGAAAAAAGCATGGGGCATAAAAAAGACGGGGCTCGTTATCTTAGCATTGCGCTTTCGGATAAAACCGGTCAAATCCGGGGGGTTGTTTGGGATAACGTGGAACAGGCGGCATCCAGTGCCGCAGCCGGTGATTTTGTCCGTGTCAAAGGGCTTGTCTCCGAATACAGAGGGGGGCTGCAGGTAGTGGTCCAATCCATGTCAGCCGGATCCGGCGATATCGACCCTGCCGATTTTCTGCCCGCAACCGCCAGAGAGCCCGGGCAAATGGTTGAACGGCTTAAAGCCGTGGCAGAAACCATGGAATCTAAACCTTTGCGTGAACTTCTTGAAAAATTCTGGCAGGATCGGCGGTTTATGGAACTTTTCAAAAAAGCCCCTGCCGCCAAAAAGATGCATCACGCCTATATAGGCGGTCTTCTTGAGCATACGCTCTCGCTTGCGCTTCTGGCCGAAAAGGTTGCAGGTCACTATTCGGGTATTGACCGGGATTTGCTCATTGCGGGTGCAATTCTTCATGACATAGGTAAAATACATGAATTCACCTATGACACCCGCATAGACTATTCAGACGAGGGCAGGCTTGTAAATCATATTGTTATTGGAATCCGTATGCTGGAGCAGAAAATGGCGGATGTTTCGTCCTTGACCCCAAACACCGCACTTTTGCTCAAGCATATGATTATAAGCCATCACGGAACAAGGGAATTCGGCTCTCCCGAACCTCCGAAAACCCTGGAAGCCGTCCTGCTAAATTACCTGGATGAGATTGACTCCAAAATAAACGGTATCCGTGAATTCATGGAAAACCAGGATCCGGAAGCAGACTGGACTGCGTATCACAGGCCCCTGGAGCGTTTTTTTTACAGGGGCAAGCCGGACACGTCATAGGCACTATTTGGACATTTTCCGATCATGTTTATTACACTCGAAGGCATTGAAGGTTCTGGAAAGTCAACCCAGGTCCCCCACATTGCAAGGCACCTGGAAAGGTTCGGCTATAGTTGTCTTGTTACCAAGGAGCCGGGGGGTACCGCCGTGGGAAAAAAGATCCGGGCCATCCTGCTTGATCCCGGTAACGCCGGGCTTGACGCAATGGCTGAGCTTTTTTTATATGAAGCAGACCGCG
The DNA here is from genome assembly GCA_021737565.1 of Desulfobacteraceae bacterium. GTDB lineage: Bacteria > Desulfobacterota > Desulfobacteria > Desulfobacterales > Desulfosalsimonadaceae > Desulfosalsimonas. Next base: position 14,964 of record JAIPDS010000005.1, read on the forward strand.
CCCAGCATGCCGGCCGCGTTATCAGACCGGCCCTTGAAGCGAAAAAAACCGTGATATGCGATCGTTTTGCCGACTCCACAGTAGTGTACCAGGGAGCGGCAAGGGGTATTTCAGTGGGTATTATAGAGGAAATCAACAGGATGATTTTAGGGGATCTGAAGCCGGATATTACTTTTTTGCTTGATCTGCCCCCCGAAATCGGGCTATCCCGGGCATGGCGCCAGATTGAGTCGGGATTGCGAAGGCAGGGGGAAAGCCGGTTTGAGCAGGAGCGCATAAGGTTTCACGAGAAGGTGCGCCAGGGCTATCTTGCACTTGCGCAAAAGGAGCCCGGGCGCATAAGGGTGATTGATGCAAGCGGTTCGCAAAAGGATGTCAAATCAGCCATCGAAGCGGAGTTAGACCGGCTTCCGGGGCATAAATAAATGCTGATCAAATGACTATGAGTTATTCAATACTCGATGCAATAGGCAATACTCCGCTGGTGGAGATACGAAGGCTAAATCCCAACCCGGCGGTCAGGATACTGGCCAAGCTTGAATACATCAATCCTGGTGGATCGGTAAAAGACCGGCCCGCCCTTGCCATGATAGAGGCCGGCGAGCGCTCCGGGGAACTTAGCCCGGATAAGACTGTTATAGAGGCCACAAGCGGCAATACCGGGATCGGGCTTGCCATGATCTGTACGGTTAAGGGATACAGACTTCTTCTTGCCATGTCAGATGCGGTTTCCATGGAACGGCGCAAGATTCTGGCTGCCAGAGGGGCTGAAATTTTTCTAACTCCGGGGCATCTTGGTACCGACGGCGCCATTGAGGAGGTTTACCGCCTGGTAAGGAAAAACCCGGGGCGCTATTTCATGACCGACCAGTATAACAATCCGGCCAACTGGCAGGCGCATTATAACGGCACCGCAGAAGAGATCATCGCCCAGACCGGGGGAAAGATTTCAAAATTTATTGCCACAATGGGAACCACCGGCACGGTGATGGGATGCGCCAGAAGGTTTAAGGAATATGACGGAAAAATAGAGATCCTCGGGGTGGAGCCGTATTTGGGCCATAAACTCCAGGGCCTTAAAAATCTCAAGGAAGCCTACAGGCCTGAGATTTTTGAAAAGAAGTGGCTGGATACAAAGGTAAATATCGACGATGAGGATGCCTTTGAGATGACCAGGCGGCTTGGCCGTGAAGAAGGCCTGTTTGTGGGCATGAGCAGCGGTGCCGCCATGGTTATAGCCGCCCGGGAGGCGGAAAAAATATCAGGGGGCACCATTGTGGTCATATTCCCTGACAGCGGCGAGCGTTATTTGAGCACGCCCCTGTTTTCTGTAAAGAAAAAGGCGGAAATTCATCTGTTCAACACCCTTACAAGATCCAAGGAGCCCTTTGATCCGATACGGAGCGGAAAAGTTTCCATGTATACCTGCGGACCTACGGCAAACAGGCGCATTCATTTAGGTGAATGCAGGCGGTTTGTATTTTCCGATCTTCTTTGCAGGTATCTTGCCTACAGGGATCTTGAAGTCACCCATGTGATGAATATTACGGACATGGATGACAATACCATTCAGGGATCAGAGGCTGCGGGAAAATCGCTTAAAGAATATACAGATTATTATATAGAGCTTTTCAAAGCCGATCTCGGGGCCTTAAACATTTTTCCCGCCCACCAATATCCCCGGGCAAGCGAGCATGTGGGCGACATGGTGGAGCTTGCAAAACAGCTTTATGAAAAGGGTTCTGCCTATGAAAAGCTGCGGTCCCTTTATTTTTCCATCGGTTCGTTTGAAGAATACGGCAGGCTTTCGGGCATAGATATCGACAAGATCAAGCTGGGCGCCACAGTGGATCTTGACGAATATGAAAAGGACAATCCAAGGGATTTTACGCTGCTTAAGCGGGCCCGGCTCTCGGAGCTTAAACGCGGCATTTACGTAAAAACCAGGTGGGGCAACGTGAGGCCTTCCTGGCACATTCAGTGCGCGGCCATCTCCATGAAGCATCTTGGCGAAACCTACGATATTCATACCAGTACCAGGGAACTGGTTTTTCCTCACCATGAAAACGAGCTGGCAATAGCAAAGGCGCTCACTGGCAAGCCGCTTGCCCGCTACTGGGTGCATTGCGAGCAGGTGGAGGCAGAAGAACGCTCAGGCGATCAGCCCCACGGGCTTCCGACCCTGGAGGATTTGAAAGCGCAGGGTTACGGTCCGAGGGAGGTTCGGTTCTGGCTGATTACGGCGCATTACCGAAAGCCTCTGCAATACGCACCCCAAAAGCTTGAACAGGCTCAAAAAACCGTCAACAGGATAGATGAATGCGTACGTGCACTTCAGGACGCGGCCGGTGCAGGAACCAAAACAGCAGGAGAGGCGGAAATCGACCAGATAGCCTATGATATCCGGCAGGGGTTTATAAACGCCATGGATGACGATCTTAACATGCCGCAGGCAATGGCGGTGATGTTTCGAAAGATCCGGCAGATAAACAAGCTGGCCGTGCAGGAACGCATTGGGGCCAGGGATGCAGAAAAGATTCTTGACACTTTTACCGATATAAACAGGGTTCTGGGCTTTTTCGATTTTACCAGAAAAGGTTGTTCCCGGGAAATAGAGGACCTGATAAAGGAGAGGGCCGAGGCGCGCAGGCGCAGAGATTTTGAAAAGGCCGACCATATACGCGGGCAGCTTAAAAAGGCCGGAATTGAAATAAAAGACGAAAAGATAGACAAATCATGAGAACACAATCCGCAGTTTTTTTCCCGTTTACGTTTATTTCCGGGCAAATGGCCGATGCCTGTACAGCCCGCTTCAGCGAAGTTGTGGTATATCAGCCCGCAAAGGGGGTGCTCCCGGAGCAGATGGCTGGACTTGAACGGGACGGGAAAATTGCCCTGCGCTATCCGGTTACCGGAGACGATCGCCGCTTAAGAGATCTTTCCCGCCGGTTTCTTGACTGGGCAGGCATGCACGAAAAGGCCGCTGCCGCAGTGAAGAAATTTGCGGAACACGGATTTTACAACCAGGAATTTGCGCCTGAAATAAAAACGGAAATCCTTAAGGGTGCCAGGGAACCGGAAGCCGCACCGGGGCCGGTATTTAACGCAAGGCTGTTTCTGCTTCTGGCCCAGGAATACGACAGGCAGGCGGCCGAACTCGAAGCCGAACTTTCCCGTACAGAAAGTGCCGCAAGGGATCTTTTTTCCCGAATAAAGGGCTTTGAGCAGGAGGATACAGGTTTTTCCGACGGGCTTGGAACCTCGGCCCGCTCACCCGATACCGGGGGGTATATGATTGAATCAAGACTCAGGGCCTGGCTTTATCTTATGGATGCCGACCCTGAACCGCCCATGGCACTGGTTACCTCCAGCCCGGCAGCAGTCGGGGTCATGCAGGAAACGTTTGAAAATATGGAGCCGCTGGAAAGGTTTTGCGAAGAGACCCGTAAGACTTTTCCTGATGACGGCTTTGGTATGAAAACATACCGTATTCCCGAGCTTAACCGAAAGGTTTGTCTGATAGCAAGGCTGGACAAGCAGGGCAAAAAAACAGAATTATGACCCTTGACTCAATTTAGCATTTGGTATATTGGAAAACTCTTGCGATGCAAATGCCGGAATAATGGCTCCGTGCTTATAAACATTTATTTTTTGATCAAAAGAAAGGAGAAGTGAGATGGCTTTTAATCCGATTGTTGACCCTGAAAAGTGCGAAGGTTGTGAAGAATGTGTGGAGGTATGCCCGGTAGAGGTGTTTGAGATCCAGGACGGCAAATCAGTCCCTGTTAATGCCGAGGAATGCCTGGGATGTGAAAGCTGCATAGAAGTCTGCGAGCCCGGCGCAATTACAGTGGAAGAAGTATAGGTCGCAGGCTGTTTTATTTTTCGCCCCGGCCATATCAGCTTGCCTATGGCCGGGGTCTTGCCGGTGTTAAAGGCCGTCCGGACTGCATTTTGATTCGGGATTTGCCCCGTGAAAGCCTCTTCAGCAAAAAACATAGCCTCCAATTTAAATCCTGAATAAAGACAAAAAGGATATTTTATTTACACCCCCCTTGTCCGGAGGAGCAAAATGGCGTTTATTGATATTGATAACTGGCTCGGTACGGTCAGGGTAGTCTTTGAACCCGATCCTTTTCGTGTATTGCGCATTTATCTGCCTGAAACATTTTCAGCCGTCAATAACGGGACGAATTTTTGCGTTGTGAAGGAAAAAGCGATCAGTTCGGATGCTCACACGCAGGCACAGGCGTTGAGCAGATTGATCCTGGATTATTTTGACAACAAAAAACCCATTGAGACGCCCTGGCAATGGCTTTGTTTCCGGAGGCAGACCTTGCTTGAGCAGTGGGTGCTTAAAATAACGGCTGCGATTCCGTTCGGCAGTGTTCGTTCTTACGGTGATATTGCAGCAGCGGCGGGAAGGCCGGGCGCGGGCCGTTTTGTCGGAAATACAATGGTGGCCAATCCATTTCCCCTTATTATACCTTGTCACCGGGTGATAAAAAGCAACGGTTCAACAGGCGGCTTTGGCGGAGGCGCAGCCATGAAAATCCGTCTGCTTAAGCATGAAGGTTACCTTTAAACATAGTATGCTTGCGGTACCGAATTGTATGTGTTATTTATATCAAAATGAAACAATACGTTATTGACGAAATAAGCGAAAACGATCTGGAAAAGCTGAAAAAATTTTTAACACAAAAGTACGGCTCCCCAATGCTTGACCGGGTCTACTGGGTACCGTTGGATCCTGAATATTATACTCCGGTTCAGGCCTCCCACGATAACTGCCATCCCTTGTATTTTGCCCTGCAGCTCAAGCCGGGAGCGCTGGTAGGGGAATTTCTGGTTCGTACCCACAACAGGGTGCGCTGCGAGTGCATGGGATATGCAACAAAAGCGCAGCAGGCTTGGTTTATCAGCCTTATAGACGGGATTGTCAGTGAACTCGGAATTGCCGTATAAATTTTCAATCATCGGCAGGTGTGTTGCAATATGCTGAAAATCATTCCATTGGGCGGACTCGGCGAAATCGGTCTGAACATGATGGCCATAGAATCCAGAAATTCGATTGTGGTCATAGACGCAGGCCTCATGTTTCCCGAGGACTACATGCTCGGGGTTGACTACGTGATCCCCGACATGGGGTATATTCTACGATCCAAACCCGGGCTCAGGGCGGTTATTCTTACCCATGCCCACGAAGACCATATAGGTGCGCTCCCCTTCTTTTTAAAAGAGGTCAACCTGCCTGTATACGCAACCGCCTTTACTCTCGGAATGGTTGCCCACAGGCTCGAAGAGCACGGACTGCTTGCCTCGGCATCATTAAATGTCATAAGGCCCGGGCAAAAGCTTAATGTGGATCCGTTTACCTTTGAGTTCATAAAGGTTCATCACAGCGTTGTAGATGGTGTGGGCATGGCTATCGATACGCCGGAAGGGCTTATTGTTCATACGGGTGATTTTAAAATTTCGGATTCAACTATCGAAGGGGTGGCAACCGATGTGGATGCTTTTGCCCGGGCCGGCGACAGGGGAGTGCTTGCGCTTCTTTCAGATTCCACCAATGTGGAACGCGAGGGACGCACCCCTTCGGATGCAACAGTTCGCAAAAGCCTTCAGACCATCATTGAAAACAGCCCCGGCAGGGTTATTATAGCGCTTTTTGCCTCCAATATTTCAAGAATCCAGCAGGTAGTAAACATTATTAAAAACAGCAGCCGGAAAATAGCTTTTAACGGCAGAAGTATCGAGCTGAGCACCAGGATTGCAAAGCAGCTCAACCTGCTTCAGATACCCAAAGACATTGAAATCCCGATCGACGAAGTTGATCGTTATCCCGAAGAACAGCTTGTGATCATGACCACGGGCAGCCAGGGCGAGCCGATGTCGGCCCTTGCAAGAATGTCGACAGGCACGCACAGGCAGGTCCGGGTCAAGCCCGGTGATACAGTGGTCTTATCCTCCAAGTTTATCCCGGGAAACGAGAAAGCCATCGCCAAGATCATAAATAATCTTTTTCGCAAAGGAGCGAACGTAATATACGAAAAAATATCTGATATCCATGTTTCCGGTCATGCTTTTCGCGATGAGCTCAAAATGATGATAGACATTACAAGACCCAGGTATTTCATACCGATTCACGGCGAATACAGGCACCTGTATCATCATGCCCAACTTGCCGCCGAATCCGGTATTGCCAGGGAGCGGGTTTTGCTTGCAGAAGACGGCGATGTCGTAATATTCAATGAGCAGGGGGGCAGAATAAGCGAGCGGATCGCCACAAGCCGTGTTCTTGTTGACGGCAAGGGCGTGGGCGATGTCGGGCGTCTGGTTTTAAAGGAAAGGCGACTTCTTTCCGAAGAAGGCATGGTCGCGGTCACAATGGCAATAGATGAGGATACCGGATTTGTGGTATACGGGCCGGAAATAGTATCAAGGGGATTTGTTTTTGAATACGAAACAGGTCATATAATCGAGGACGCCAAGTGCGTGGTCCTGGAGATAGTTGATGAAGCGGTGGATCTTCCCCATACGGCGGAAATTATCCGGCAGCGCCTGCCCGGGGCCTTGCGCGAGTATTTCAGCTTTACAATAAAGCGGCGCCCGGTGATCCTGCCATTTATTCTGGAGATATAGAAGGGGCGGTGCTGAAATTTTAATGCAGGCAAACCCAACACAGATGACTCTTCGAAGGGAAATCGCAGGAATTCTTATTTTTTTTCTGGTCGTGTTTACCGCGATAAGCCTCATTTCATACAGCCCGGCTGATCCCTCATTTAATAATGCTGCCGATCCCGGCCGGGTAGAAAATTTTTTCGGTCTTGCAGGGGCCTACACGGCGGGTCTGCTTACCGGTCTTTTCGGAGTAGGGGCTTTCTGGGTACCGGTTCTGCTTTTATTGACATGCCTGAGGTTTTATACGCATGGATCTAAGATATCACCCTGGCTTTCGGCCTCGGGGGGCATTCTGCTGCTGGTAGGCACGGGGGCATTTGCCTCATTGTTTAAAAGTAATTATTTAATTTTTGATACCGTATATCCCGCAGGAGGAATGCTTGCAGGACCGGTTGCGGTGATTTTCCATGAATATGCAAACCGCGCCGGCGCGCTGATTATCCTTCTTCTGGTACTTGCCATAGGATTTATCCTTACCACCGGCATATCCCTTATAGCAGTTTCAAGAAACCTGCTGCGGATTGCTGCTGTTGCATGGGCAAAAGCAGTGGAATCCTTCCAGGGTTTTCTGCGCCTGCTCCGGGGGTTGCGTTTCCCGCAAATAAGCCTTCGCAAGAAAAAAGCTGAAAAACATAACAAAAAACCCTCTAAATCCAAAACAGAAAAACCATCCGAATTTCCGGCCGAACCTGATAAAAAAACACCGTCCTCCTCAAAAATCAGGATCAAGGAGCCGGCCCCGGGCAGGGAATCTTTTGCCCCCGGCAAACCCAGGCAGCAGGAGCTTGAGTCCATGAAAATAAACCGGGGTTTTTATCTCCCGCCCCTGGAATTTCTTGAAGATACCGAATCTGTCACAGAGGATGTAGACCGGCAATACCTGCAGGAGCAATCAAGGCTTCTTGAAAAAAAACTGCTTGATTTCGGGGTACAGGGAAATGTCACAGAGGTGCTTCCCGGACCGGTTATAACCAGATATGAATTTTCCCCGGCTCCGGGTATAAAGATCAATAAGATCGTCAATCTCTCCGATGATCTTGCTCTTGCGTTAAAAGCATTAAGCGTGCGGATTATAGCCCCGATTCCGGGAAAAGCGGTGATAGGAATCGAAATTCCGAATAAGAAGCGTGAACTTGTTGGTTTCAAAGATCTCGTGGCATCCAGGGTTTATCAGAAATCCGCCTCCAGGCTTACCATAGCCCTGGGAAAAGACATTGTGGGGTATCCTGTTGTTGCGGATCTGCAGAAAATGCCCCACCTATTAATAGCGGGCGCCACCGGCACGGGAAAAAGCGTGGCCCTTAACACCATGATCACGAGCATTCTTTATAAAGCGACCCCGGAAGAAGTCAAATTCATAATGATTGATCCCAAGCGGATCGAGCTTGCAAACTATGACGGAATACCGCACCTGATCGCACCCGTGGTCACGGACATGAAAAAGGCCACCAACGCACTGTTCTGGGCAGTGCGCGAGATGGAAAGACGATACAGGCTTCTTTCGGAAAAAAAGGTCCGCAACATTGAGCAGTATAATGCAAAGATCACCAGAGAAGCCGTGCCCGAAGGAGAGGCTCCTCCTGAAAAACTTCCGTATGTGGTGGTAATAGTTGATGAACTGGGAGATCTCATGATGGTATCGTCCCGGGACGTGGAGGTAAGCCTTACCAGGCTTGCCCAGATGGCCAGGGCAGCCGGAATTCATCTTATCCTTGCCACCCAGAGGCCGTCAGTGGATGTGCTTACGGGCCTTATAAAGGCGAATTTCCCGACCAGGGTTTCTTTCCAGGTCTCCTCCAAGATTGATTCACGTACCATCCTCGACACCAGCGGAGCCGAAGCCCTGCTCGGAGACGGGGACATGCTTTTTCTGCCGCCTGGTACGGCAAGGCTTCAAAGAATTCACGGCGCTTTTGTCTCCGAAAACGAGGTTACAAAAGTCATCGAATTCTTAAAATCCCAGAAGGAGCCGGAATATGATCATCAGGTAGTGGAAGCGACTGCACCGGATAAAGAGGGTGGGGAAGAAGAAGACTATGACGAGCGCTACGACGAGGCGGTGGCTCTTGTGACAAAAACCGGTCAGGCTTCCATTTCCATGGTCCAGCGCCACCTTAGGATCGGTTATAACAGGGCTGCCAGAATTATTGAACTCATGGAAAAAGAAGGCATTGTGGGGCCTTCAGACGGTGTTAAACCCAGGGAGGTGCTGGTACGCAAAGATTACCAGGACTTATCCTGACACGGGAGATGCCGGAATCCTTTATTTTTCCGGCGGGGAGGGGGTGAGTTTTTCCATAAGCCCCCACATTTTCTCAACCGGCTCTGTAACCGGTCCTGAAAGGCGTTTTACCTTATAATCCCCTATTGTGCCTTCAACCCGCACCTGCATTGCTATCCTTTTAAACAAATCCAGTGTGTAATGCTTTATCCAGTTAATCAGGGGAATCCTGTCAAGAAGCCCGTCTGTTTTTGCCGCGGTTATCAGTAGTTCAAGACTCTGTTCCTTGAAGTCTTTCCCCTTTTTTAACCCCACGGAGCCCTCCATAAGCATGGGAGCCGTACCGCCGGTTAAAAGCAGCTCGTTTATGGTTATTTTCCCGTTCTTTATTTTAAAATTACCGTACGCATCTGTTACCGGCTTTTGTCGCGGCATCTGCAGATCCAGCACATTGAATATTGAAGTAAATATCGGAAAATCGTAAAGTATACCGTGTGCCACCTTTATTGTCCCGCTACCGGCAACAGCTTCAGGGTTAAACCGGTTCCCCTTAAGCTTGATTTCACCACGAAGGCTGCCTGCGGGCGTGTTTTCACCTGTTATCCCGAATGCTGCAAAGATGCTTTCCAGGTCCATCCTGACAGGTAAAAGTTCTGTTCTCCATCTGCCGTTTTCGGTATTTATAATAGAGTTGTTCAGTCTTATGCTTCCCCCGTATGCATTTATTTTCATCCCCGGGATTTTAATTCTGCCATCATGATAAGTGAAATCGCCAGAAAGCCGGTTTGCCTCAAATTTGCCAAGGCTGAACCTGTTCATGTCAAATTTGCCTTCCACGCTTGCCTTTTCTGCGCCCGGGGCCGTAAATGCAAAGCGTGCGGTTCCGCCGGTGCTGATCTGCAGGTTGAGGCTCCCTGAATTAAGGCTGTGGATCACAGTTGACACGCTGCCCTTTTCGGGTATCCACCCGCCATGCAGGCTGTCAAGCTCTGCCCTTAATTCGCATTGTCCTTTAATGCCTGTTTTTTTAATTTTTTCTCCAAACGGCAGCCGCCCGTAAAGCTGCTCATTCAGGTCAATATTTTCGGATTCAAGGCTTAAATGTGCTTTTGAGAGTTCATGTTCCGGAATTGTCCCGCTTGCATGAAATCCAACCCCGAAGATCTCTCCTCTGAAGTCTTTAACCCTGGAGCCTTTCTCATCCATTGTAAGATGTCCGTACCAGTTATCAGCCACCTTCCCGTACACGGGGTGGTAAACTGCAACGTCTCTTAAATCCGCCTTAATCTGAAGTTTCTTTAAAGCTTGGGCAGGAAAATTTTCTCCTGAACGCCAGTTTGCGGCTCTTAGCTCAATGTCATAACCGCCGGTGATCATCCAGGGGGTTTTGTCAAGCTCCAGCCATTTGAGCATCTCCGGATTGATCGGCAGTCGTCTGCCGTGAAGATTAAAATCCGCATTGACCGGACCGTCGTATTTTAAAACTACATTGCCGGAAAGTAAGCCTCCGTTTATATGTCCCCGGCATTGGTTGAAATAAATTTTCTTGGCGCCCGAATCCCATTTTATGTTTGAGGCGGGAGTTGCGATCGTAAAGGGGAGACCGGGCATTCGGGCACGTCGTGCCTTTGCCTCAAGCTCCACACCAGCATGTTGTGATGCAAGCATTATTTTTCCGCTGACCACAGGGTGCTGTAGCTGCATATCTTCCACCACTTCCCTGACGTTTTCAGGCAGAAGAACAAGCATGCTCTTGTTTGCCGTGATTTCACCAAGAGCCAATTCCAGGCGGTAATCCTTTACTGTCTTGTTTCGCAGGTCGAAAAATCCAAAGGCCTCTATTTTCCCGTTTGAAACCCATCCGGCGGAGCTGCGGATTTTAATTCTGGCCGGCGGGGATACTTCGATTTCAGCTTCCATGTCATTGACAGCAGTTTTTAATTCCGGAAAATAAGCAGAGCCGTCCCGTAGCGATACGTCGGCCCGATAGTCAAGGCCTGCGTCCTTGTTCCAGCTCGCAATACCGCCTATATTTATATGTCCTTGCTTTATCCGGGCTTTTGCAAAATTTTTTATCTGAAGATTATTAACAAAGTCTTTGACAATTTCAGGATTTATTCTTTTTACTTCCGCCCGTATCCAGGCGCGTTCTATTGCTTGCCTGTCAAAACTCAGCCCGCCTGAGAAAATTTCCAGGCTTGCCCTGCCGGCATTAAAAAAGCTGTTTTGAAGTGTAACTGTACTGGATTTTAATGAAATACCGGCCAGAAGCCTTCCGGTGAGCTTTTCTCCAAAACCGGTTTGCAAATCCGTATAGATCCCCCCGGCCATGTTTAATTCACGCAAAACAGATAAGTCGAAGTTTTCCGCCCGTATTTCCGCCTGTGCAAAGGAGGGGGCCCAGTTCATTTTTAAATCCAGGCAGTTGTTTTTATTGCCGAAATTGATCTGGCCGTTTACCGCGATCATTGCTCCTGTCGGTCCCGAGATTTTTATGTCTTTTACATGAAGCGGTTTTCCAAGAACCCGGTGTTCAATCCTTACAGACCCGTCATTGACTTTGATCTCAGGCATTTTTCCGGAAATTTCCTTGCCGGGCTTAAGGGAGAAAAGCCAGTTGAAACTCTGATTGTTAAAGTCTGCATTAATGTTTTCTATTTCAATTCTTTTGGGCTGGTATCGGCCAGAAACAAGGGAGGCAGGAAAAAGATCGATCTTTATCTCCGACAGACTTATGACCCCGGCTTCGGGCTCTGCCGTATCCGGGTCAAGCGGTTTGACCGCGATGGACTCAATGCTTGCCCCTGAAAGGAACCTGACTGCAAAACCCGTTATTTCGACTTCTGCATTCAGTTTTTTGCTCATGGATTTTTCCATCCGCGCTGCAATCATAGGAGACAGAACCACAGAGGCCGAATGAACAATCAGGACAAGTAAGAAAACCGAAATTGCCGTTAAGAGGTATTTTGTGGATCGTTTCATGGAGTATGCCGGAAAAATGTGCTCGCAGTTGCTCGGTTACAGGGTTTTCAGTCTTTGTTTTCCAGATTGTTTGCCGGCAGCTTATTATAAAAAGACGATTTTGTATATGACATTTTACCGGCCACAGGCTTGTATTACGGTGTCTCTGAATTTTTCCGGGCGGGCGAGACAGGCATTTTCTCTTTGAAAAGAGATCGGCTTCGTATTTTGTCGAATCCTTTTTCAAGGGAGACATCCATTGCCACCACGTCTCCCTGTGTGACTATGAGGCGCTGGAGCTGCGGGATTTTAAGCTCTGCAGATGCGCTCAGATACACGGGCTGTATATAGAAGACCACGTCTGCAATTGGCAGGATTATCATCCTGCCTCTTTTTACTTCCGAGCCTGCCTGGTCCCAAAGGGTAAACTGCTCCGCGATCCTGGTGTCCTGGTCTATAAGGGCGCTTATCTGGGAGGGCCCGTATACCTGCATTCCCTTGGAGAAGCTGTATACATAGAACTTTCCGTAATTCGGCCTGTCACATCCCGCTATTACAAGGGCACGCAGATTGGGGCGGTTTTTCGGGCTCATAGGTGATATGAGCAAAAATTCAGGATTACCTTTTTCTATAAGATCAAGGGTCAGGTAATAGGCCTGCATCGACTGGGAGCCTATTTCCCGGATTTCTTTTTCCTTCTGGTGGGCAAATTCCCAGGCATCCTCATCCCTGTAAAAGGTTTGTGCGTTTTTCTGGTGGTATTTTTTATAGATATCCATCTGGATCTGGAAAATATCCTTTGGATAACGCACGTGTGCCCGTATATCCGAAGGCATGTCGTCCATGGGTTTTAAAAGGCCGGGATAGATCCTGCTGTATGCGGTTACAAGCGGATCATCAGGGTCGGCGATGTAGTAGTCTATATTGCCGTTGTATGCGTCGATCACTATTTTTGCAGAGCTGCGGATATAATTGTAGCCTTTGTCTTTGTCATACGGCTCTGCGTTGGGGAACCACCTGGAGCTGGTGTATGCGTCCTGTATCCAGAACAGGCCGTTTTCAACGGCAACAAGGTAGGGGTCGGAATCAAGCTTGAAAAAAGGGGTCAGATGGCTGACAGCTTCTGTTATATTTCTGCGGAACAGCAACTTGCTGTCCTTGTTGGTTTTGGTTGTAAAAAGGATGTTTCTGTCTTTGAAATATATTGAAAACAAGAGCTTGCGGAAAAGCGAATTAACAGGGATTCCGGTATCGCCTTCATAGTCGGTTCCGGCAAAGGAATCCCCCATTGGATAATCCATCTCTCCGGCATCATTGGGAGCGATTACATAATCAAGATCCTCCAGGCCGAAATATATTGCCGGCCTGGATACACTGAGTCCGAATTCGGATTCGGGCTCAATGCCCTTTATAAACCAGCGCATGAGCTCCTGGCCGCTTTGGGCCGCAGGGGTCATTACCAGCCCGTAGCCATGGGTGTACTGAAGATGGCGGTTTATCCACTTTTTGCCCGAACCCGGAAGTTTGTCCAGGTTAAGCTCTCGTGCGGCAAGATTTACCTGCTGGAGGCGGCCTTCAACTTCATACCGGTCAACGTCAACACCGGTGAAGTTGTAATAGGGCCTTATGCTCTGGAGCTGATCATATACGTCTTCAAGAAGGTACCGGTCCCATACCGGCACATTTTCAATATTTTCGCTTATTGACCTGCCAGTGCGGCCCCATGGTATTTTTTCCACCTGAAAGTCCCGGGTTTCTATATTGGATAAATTGTATGCAGCCAGGGTAGCTGAAATGCTGTTTTCAATATAAGGTTTTTCCCTTGACAGTTCGTTTGGATCAACCATGTATTTTTGCACGGCCTCGTTTATGAAATCTGCTCTGCCAAGAAAAAACACCCCGACAAACAGCAGCACAAGCCCGAAGGCCGGCCACAGGCCCTTGCGGAAATTAAGATACCAGAGTGCCCCGATAACAGCGGCGGCCCAAAGAACAACCGCGGCCCATATCAATGGGAGATCCACGTGCATCTGGGTAAAGCCGGGGCCGTAAAAAAGAGGCAGGTGTCCTGAATTAAACAAAAGTCCGTAGCGTTTCAGAAATATGCCCAATCCTACAAGAACGGCAAGAATCAGGGCCAGCACATTGAGGTGGATTTTCGCCCCTTTCGGCAGGTTCCGGCCGCTTCCTGAAAGCATCCGCCGCTCAATTCTGTATAAAATAACCGATGCTGCAACCGCTATTGCCGCGGCAATAAGAAGCCTTTGTTCAAGAAGGCTATATACGGGATAGGAAAACAGGTAGAATCCAGCATCCCTGCCAAAGGCGGGGTCTGAGACCCCGGCTGCGGGGCCGAAAAGGTAGAAAAGAAAACGCTCCCATTTGTCAAAAAGCGGCAGTGATATAAAAACAGAGAGCACAAGGGAAAGCGGTGCGTAAATTTTCATGGAGCCGGACCGGAACATGTGTGCAAACTCTTTAAAACGGATTTTGCGGCTTTTATCTTTTTTATCCGGCCCGGGCATTGTCGCGCCGAGGAAACGCGAGGCTACCCAGAAATTAAGGAAAAACAGCACAAAGAAAAACAGGGTTGCCCCGGCAAAAACCAGGTATTTGTAAAAAATCCGTAAAAGAAAGTATCCGTTGTATCCCAGGGAGTCAAACCACCAGTAGTCAACCAGGAAATCCAGATAAAAAAAGTAGAAGGCAAAATATGCGATCCCTGCAATTAAAATTACCGCGCCGGCTCCGATGAGCCAGCGTTTTTTCTTCCTCATGGCAGGTCTTTCTCCTCTTCCCGAAGGCCGGGATGTTTTTAAAGGACAGATTGTTTCGGAACGGTATTGATTATTATATGACAGCGATTTGCCCTGATGTCAAGCCTGTGCGGGCCGGCGGCCCGAATGCAGCTAACGAAAAGACCGCCCCGCCTTGGACGGCATCCCGGTAACCGGGCTACGGATTGTTCAGCATTTGCATTTTTCCGGTTTTTCCGGTGATCCGAGAATCCAGGATAAGGCCTGCAAATACTCAACCCGGCTCCTGAAAATTTCCGCACAGCGGACCTGCGGGGCAGTTTGTTCACTGCTGACCGTCTTCGGGATTCGGCCGGGCCGAATCATATCCGAAGCCGCTCAATGCAGTGCACAAACCGCCCCGCAGGACCGCCTGACCAAATCCCTGCAAGCTTGAAGATTTTAATTTCCGGCTCTTTGTAATACTTCCGAAAATCCTCTATATTAGGGATACACAACGTGTAGGTCTATATGTCGATGGGACACGCATGACTTTGGCATTAAAAATTAAGCCACCGTATTTTCGTTATGGGGTAAATTTCGATGCCGCAGGCGAATTCCATGCGGCCAGGGCAGGGCGGTCTTTGAGGGAGCATTGCATAAGGGCCGGTTAAGCAGATGTCGGCGTGCGAAGCCACGCGGCCGGCGCTTGTTTGAGCGCACGTTAGTGCGCGAGTTCGCCGGACGCGGCGAAGCACGCCAGGCAGATGCCAGGCCCGAATGCAGCGAACGAAAAGACTGCCCTGCCCTGGCCTGCATCCTGATAACCGGACTGCGGATTGTTCGGCTTTTGCATTTTTCCGGCTTTTCTCCGCTGTTTTCCGGAATCATATTGATAAGGGTTTTCCCGGACATTGCCGACTTAAAGGGGCAGGGGATGCATTTTCTTTAAAAATGGTTATAGTAATAATCTGGTTTTACAAGCATATGAACAAAAAAATCTAAAATACCAAAAAAAAGCAGGAGCAGCTGGTTATGAGACAGGCTTCAAATCCGATGGAAATATATAATCTTCTGGAAAAAACAAACTGCCGCAAGTGCAATGAAAAAACCTGCATGGCCTTTGCGGCGGCGGTGTTTAAAGGCAAAAGAAGCCTTTCCGAGTGCCCGTACGTGGACCCCGAAACCGCAGCCGCTTATGACGGAAATGCTCAACAGGAACAGTCTGATGCAGGTTTCCGCATAAACGTGAATGAAACGGTTGAAAAGCTGCGCGAAAACATAAAGAACACTGATCTCGCCGAAGCCGCCCAACGACTGGAAGCCCCGTATGATGATAAAGGCAGGATAAATATCAGGGTGATGGGCAAGGATTTTAAAGTTGACCAGGAGGGTCGCATCCACACCCAGATCCATGCCAATCCCTGGGTCACGGTACCGGTGTTCGACTATATATTAAATGCAAAAGGCACTTCTCCCACCGGGGACTGGGTTCCGCTGCGCGAGCTCAAAGAGGGCAGAGAGCGCGCCGGCCTTTTTGAACAGCGATGTGTAAAGCCGCTTAAGCGGATTGCGGATACCTACACGGATTTTTTCAATGACATGCTTGATGTTTTCAGCGGGACCCAGACGGAAACCAGGTTTGATGCAGATATTGCCGTGGTGCTCTATCCGCTGCCAAAGGCACCCATTGTTATATGTTACTGGGAACCGGAAGAGGGTATGGAATCGAATCTGCAGATATTTTTTGACAAATGCGTGGAGGACAACCTGAGCATCCATTCCATATATACTCTGGGCGCAGGGCTGGTGCAGATGTTTGAAAAATTTTCCTTAAAGCACGCATCCTGAGGTCCGCAAAAAAAAATTTACATTACTTTACATAAACTTTACATTGACATTTACATTTGTTCCGGTTATGCTTTTTTTAAACATTTAAAAGTAAAACCGGAGGCATAGTGCAAAAGCGGTTAACCTCCAAGCAACAGAGGCTTCTGGATTATCTGCGGGGAAAGATCGCGGCAGAGGGCACATCTCCGTCATTGCGGCAGGCTGCCGCCGACCTGGGCATAAGCCATACAGCGGTTGCCCAGACCCTGAAGGTGCTTGAAGAAAAGGGTTTTGCGGGAAGACAGGGTCGTTACGGCAGAAATATTTACCTGCTAAACAGACCCGGTCTGAGTGCGGGAATACAGAGGTTTCGCGAGGTTCCGGTCATCGGGCGCATTACCGCCGGCCTGCCGATGTACGCCCAGCAGGAATGGGAGGAAACCATTGTGGTTGATGCGGACCTTTATAAAGGCACCAGCCTGTTTGCCCTGCGCGTCAGGGGAGACTCCATGACAGGGGCGGGCATCCTGCACGGCGACCTTGCAATCTGCAGACCCCGGCAGTTTGCCTCTGACGGTGAAATCGTGGCCGCGCTCATAGACAGCGAGGAAGCTACAGTAAAGCGTTTTTTCGCCCGGTCCGATCATATCCTGCTGAAACCGGATAACCCGGCATATGAGCTGATACGATGCAGTTTTGACCAAGTCCTGGTTCAGGGGAAGGTAATCGGGATTCAGCGCGGCCCGGAGGTCATGCAGAGGCTTTAGTCATGGCATTTGTTGTCAAACCCGTGCCCTGCCGGGCGATTATACATATAAATGTGGCCGATTTTGCGGCTTCGGTGGAGCAGCGTGCTGCCCCGCGCCTTAAAAGACATCCCCTGATCGTGGCCCCGCAGACAGGCGGCAGGGCGCCTGTCTATGACATGAGTGAAGAGGCTTATCAGGCCGGGGTAAGAAAGGCCATGCCGGTTTTCCGCGCCAGGCGGATTTGCAGGGACGCGGTTGTGATACCTCCCAGCCCGGCTCTTTACAGCCGGGCCATGAAAGCCTTGTTTACGAAGGTATGCGAGTTTTCCCCCCTGGTGGAGGCCGGAGAAGCAGACGGTCATTTTTTTGCCGACATTACGGGAACCGGCCGCCTTTTCGGGCCCCCTCATGATGCGGCAAGACGTATGTATTTGCGTATCAGGCAATGTTTCGGCCTGACGCCGGTTTGGTCTGTTGCCTCAAGCAAACTGGTTTCCAAAGTGGCTACCCGGATCGCCAAGCCCGCGGGCGAATGCGTGGTCAGGCACGGTGAGGAACCGGATTTTCTTTCACCCCTTAACATCTCCCTGCTTCCGGGAATAAGAAAAACAGAGATAAGCAGGCTGCGGGACTTTAACCTCGAAAGGATAGGGCAGGTAGCGACCCTGGAATTTGAAGATATAGAAGCAATACTGGGCAACCGTGCGGGATTTGTTTATGATTCAGTGCGCGGTATTGATGCTTCGCAAGTATTGTCAGCAGGGCAAAAACCCCGAAAAATATCGGCTTTCTGTAGTCTTTTGTCAAACACATCAGATGCCGGGGCCACAGAGCGCCACGTATACGGGCTTGCGGAAAAAATCGGGGCCGGGCTGCGCAGCCGTGGCCGGGCTGCGGGAAGTCTTGCTATTGCAATAGAATATGCAGACGGCCTGCGCTGCTACCGGCAGATGAGCCTGAATCCGCCTTCTGCAGATGACATCACCCTTTTTGAGACCTGCCTTGTCCTTCTTAAAAAGGCCTGGCTCCGGCGGGTTCGCTTAAACAGCATATGCGTGAGCTGTCCGAAGCCGGTGGCCCCTCAGGTCCAGATGGAACTGTTTTCGCAGAACATAAAAAATCGTGAAAAAAGAAATGCCCTGGCTCATTCGGCAGACCGCATAAGAGAGCGTTTTGGCAACAGGGCCGTGTTTATGGCCGGGTCGGTTGCCCGCTCATGATACCTCTTGCAGTCCATTCCGGATATTCCTTCATGCAGGGAACATCATCTGTGGAGTCGCTTTGCAGGCACGCGGCAAACCTGGGTTACAAGCGCATTGCGCTTACTGATACCGACAATCTCTGCGGATTGTGGCGGTTTGTTTCAGCATGCAGAAAAGAAGGCCTGCGTCCGGTTGCGGGTGCTGAAATAACAGATAATAAAACCGATGTCCGCGCAGTATGCCTGGTAAAAAACAACCGCGGATATTCAAACCTGTGCCGCCTTATTAGCAGGCGTCATACCAATAAGGATTTTGAAATTAAATCCGCGCTGGCCGAATTTTCAGAAGGCCTGGTGGTGCTTGCCTTTGATCCCGGGCTGCTGTGCTTCTGCCATGATTCAGGCCTGGATGTGGCCGCTGCCATGCCCATAAAACCGACGCCCCCCGGAGACCGGCTCAGAAAAACAGCCCGAAGCCTGGGTGTTTCCATGGCTGCTGTTCCGGACAGTTTTTTTAACAAGCCGGAGGACTTTGAAATTCACCGGGTTTTGCGGGCAATTTCCCGCAAAACGACGCTTTTTCGCTTAAAATCCCGGGATACGGCCCCAAAGGAGGCCTTTCTTGCACCGCCTGAGGAATATATGCGCAGGTTTGCCGCCTGCCCCGAGGCTGTCTGCAATACCGGGAAAATTGCAGAGCGACTTGAGTTTACAGGCCCCGACTTCGGGCTCGTAATGCCCCCGTATGAAGAGGATTCCCAGGATCAGGCCGCGCTGCGTCTGCGGCGGACCGCATATAACGGGGCAAAGCAAAGATATGGAAAACTGTCCCGGTCTGTGGTGCAGAGGCTTGAGCATGAGCTCGAAGTGATCACCAAAATGGGTTTCTGCGGATACTTCCTGGTGGTCTCAGACATTGTAAGCCAGAGTCCCCGGACCTGCGGACGCGGCTCAGGAGCGGCCTCCCTGGTGGCCTATTGCCTGGGCATCACCAATGTGTGCCCTGTAAAGCACAATCTTTACTTTGAGAGGTTTTTAAACCCCGGCAGAAAAGACCCGCCCGACCTGGATATTGATTTTGCATGGGATGAGCGCGACGAGGTTATTGCCGGTGTGTTTTCAAAATATGCGGGCCGCGTTGCCATGGTCTCAAATCATGTTTGTTTCCGCCTCCGCATGGCCCTTCGGGAAACAGCCAGGGTATTCGGTCTTACAGAAGGAGAAATTTCCGCGCTTATAAAATCACGGGCTGAGCTGCCTGATGAAATTTCATCAATTGCCGGGTGTATTGCCGGCCTGCCAAGATGCCTTTCCCTGCATCCGGGCGGAGTGGTTATTACACCTGAGAAGACGGAAAATTATGCGCCGGTTCAGTATTCGGCCGGCGGCATGCCTGTTTTGCAGTGGGACAAGGACGGGATTGAAGATGCGGGCCTGGTCAAAATCGATCTTCTGGGCAACCGGAGCCTGGGAGTAATAAGGGATGCGGTTTATCATATCAGGGAAAACGGGTTTACATTCAGAGAGGATACCTGGGACCCCGAAGACGACGCCCCCACCCGGCAATTGATTGCCAGGGGCGGGACCATGGGATGTTTTTACATAGAAAGCCCCGCAATGAGGCTTTTGCAGAAAAAAACCCAAAAGGCTGATTTCAGGCACCTGGTAATTCATTCATCAATTATCAGGCCGGCTGCCAACGAGGTGATCCGGGAATATATCCGCCGGCTTCACGGAGGCGCCTGGAAGCCTATCCATCCGCTTACATCCGATGTGCTCGGCGAGACCCTCGGCCTGATGGTGTTCCAGGAGGATGTCTCCCGTGTTGCAGTGCACGTGGCAGGTTTTTCCCATGCAGAGGCCGACGGGCTCAGAAAGGTCATGTCCAGAAAGGACCGGCACAGGCGCCTTGATGACTGGTTTGAAAGATTTGCCGCAGGCGCCGCACAGAAAGGGGTGGGGCGGGCTGATATTGAGAAAATCTGGCGCATGATAATGAGTTTTAGCGGATATTCATTCTGCAAGCCGCACAGTGCCTCGTATGCAAGGGTTTCTTTCCAGGCCGCGTATCTGAAAGCCCATTTTCCAGCCGAATTCATGGCTGCCGTGATAAGCAACCAGGGCGGGTTTTATTCCACGTTTGCCTATGTTTCCGAGGCTATGCGCATGGGGCTTGAAGTACTGCATCCTGATGTTGAAAAAAGCTGCACCACGTGGAAGAGGGAAAACGGAAGCATTCGGGTCGGACTTGCGGCAATAAGGGATCTTTCTGCTGAAACGCAAAAGCGCATTATCAGAGAACGCTCCGGGCGCGGTTTTGAAAACGTCGGAGATTTTTTTTCCCGTGTTCGGCCGGATGAAGACGAAGTCCGTGCTCTTGTGGCCAGCGGGGCGCTGGACAGGTTTCACCCCGAAAAACACAGGCCGGCAATTCTCTGGCAATACTGCAGATGGCACAAAGATCGTTTCCAGGAAGACATTGGTCCTTGCCTGTTTTCAGACTCCGGCCAGCCCGAAGCCCCGGCTTTGCCCCGGGAAGACCACCTACGGCGTCTGCGCCGCGAATATGCGGTGCTGGGGTTTTTGTGCGGACAACATCCCATGACATTGTTTTCAGATAAACTTGTCGGCCAAAGCATCGTCAAGGCAAAGGACTTGGCAAAGCATTCCGGCCGCAAAGTCAGGTTTGCGGGCTGGCTGATCACCGGCAAGGCGATCCTGTCAAAAACCGGGGATCCCATGAAATTCGTTACCTTTGAAGATGAAACCGGCATTGTTGAAACAGTGTTTTTCCCCCGGCCATACAGCCGCTTCCGGGAATTGCTTGAACCGGGGCGGCCGTATGTGCTCGCAGGCAAAGTTGAAAAAAACCGGGATGCAGCCGTGCTTGTTGTTAAATGGCTCGGGCCTCTAAAGTTTAAGGAATCACGACCTGGTATGTAATATGAAGCAGTATCTGTCCATTATGCAGAGAGCGGAAAGGCAGGCCGCGTATTCTGTAAGTTCGGGGACAGAGATCCTGCTGTTGAATTCCCCCAGGTGCGGTCCGGTATAAATTGTGATGTCCTGTTCCCCCTTTTTTAAAGCGGAAGCGGTTTCACGATCAAAACCTCTTTGTTTTAAAAAATCCCTGAACTCTTCATTGCTCATGTTTTCCTGTTCCGCCCTGCGCAGGATTTCCGCCATGTGCCTGTCAACACCCATTTCCTCTATCAGCCTGGCGGCCAGAAGATCAAGATCCCGTGGAAAATTTCCCGAATAGCGGATTCCGGTAAAACCCTCGTAATAATTGGTGAAAATATCTACCAGTACGCTTTTCAGCCATTCATGGTCAAAAAGATCCCTTGCATCAACCGGAACCCTCTGCTCATCCAGGCCGGCCCTGTTTTCGTCGTGGTTGCGGCAGTAGCTGCCTGCCACCAGTATCAGGCTGAGAGCATGTGTGCCGATATGCTCGTATAGCTTGCGGCCCGGTCCTTCAAACGTGCTGAAATGTTCAAAATCCCGGATTCCCTGCATGCCGATATTCGGATGCCGGCAGGAAGCCAGCCACCTGTCAAGGCGCCCGCCCCGCCACCATTGATATAGTCCCCGATCCTGCCTGCGGTGTCTTTGAACCCGGTTATGGAAAAGAGGTATGGGAGCTGTATGCATGATTCCAAGAGAAGCCAGATGACCTAAAATTTTTGCGTTTTGCGCCAGAATGGCGCGGCATTTTTCCTTTGGAATCATCTCTTCGTTTTCCGGATGATTGGGGTAGGCGAAATAGTTTGAAGATGCCAGGAAAACAACCCCGTAAAGATTCTTATCAATTTCCGTGTCTTCGGGAATATTTACTGCAGATGGACTGAACTGATAAATCAGGCTGCTTTCCGGTGTCAGGGGCTCGGGTATTTCGAATCTGTATTTTTTTTCAAGCCGGAGCATCGACAAATAACGCATCCATTCGGTTTCCGAAACAAGTTCGAAGAGAGGCTGGCCCGGCTTGGCAAATTTTATTACAAGGACGCGGTCCGAATCTGCGCGGGGTTTGATTACAAGGCTTCTGCCTTTCCACTGCATCTCCCGGGGCCGGGGGGTGCCCGTGATTGCTGCAAGTTTGTTTATTCTGCGAATCCTGGGAGATGTGTTACGAGAAAAATTCAGGATTTTTCTTTCAGTTCTTACAGGGAGTCTGCTAGTGGCTTCTGCCGCTGCCCGGAACGGATGGCCTGTCTGGCGGGACAGAATTTTGGCCAGGGCGGCTCCGGCCTGCTCCGCAGTTTTACCGGCAGCCGGCTGTCTGATGATTTCTGCGAGAGCATCTGCTGCTTTCTTAAACAAAAAGAAAACCTGCCTCTGGGAATTGTGGGTTTCGTCCCACAAAACACTGTTTAAAGCCGAGACAGTCGAATTTCTTATTATTTCCGGCTGGTTTCCGATAATATACTGAAGGCTGGATACCTGCATATAGGTGGCGGTAAAATCGGTTTGCTTGTAAAGCAGGTAATTTTCAGCCTCCCGGCGTTCTTTCTTTAAATCCCAGGCATACATACCGCTTTCCTATATTTGCCGGTGGAAATCATGTCAACAAGAAACAGGCAAAACCACGTATTTGATCTTCGTGCTCATCGTGATGGCCGCGGTTTTCCTGTAAAATATTTATAAGGCTTGACCAAACCCATGAATAGAGGTAAAAATTTTTAAGATTTCAACCGGCTTTATTTTCCCGCCCGAACACAGAGGGAGATCCGTTACAAAATATGTATAATTCTTTTTTTGGATTCCGGGAAAAACCTTTTAAGCTGGTGCCCAACCCTGGGTATCTTTATTTGAGCCGCAGTCATGAAGAGGCCCTGGCCCATCTTAAATACGCCGTGGCTCAGGGAGAAGGCTTTGTGGAGATAACCGGGGAGGTGGGAACCGGAAAAACTCTTTTGTGCCGGACGTTTCTGCAAAACATGGCCCATGGCCTTGAAACCGCCTATATTTTCAATCCAAAGCTCAGCGCAAAGGGGCTTTTGCGCGCCATTAACAGCGAGTTCGGAATTCGTTCAGACCTTGCAACTATCAAGGAGTTAATTGATGAACTCAACACCTTCCTGATTAAAAAAAAGGCGCAAGGCAGGCGTGCGGTACTGATTATCGATGAGGCGCAGAATTTGGGCACCGATGTTCTCGAACAGCTAAGATTGCTTTCCAATCTTGAGACCACCAAGGACAAACTGCTCCAGATGATACTTGTAGGCCAGCCCGAGTTAAGTCGTATACTCGCCTCCCATGAACTGCGGCAGCTGGCACAGCGCATTTCCCTGTCATGCAGTATTGAGCCGCTTACTTATGAAGAAACCAGGCAGTATATAATCCACAGGATACACGTGGCCTCTTCAAAGCCGCGTGTGGAATTTACCGGCAGGGCCCTGCGTCGGATTTACAAATACTCGGGAGGAGTCCCCCGTTTGATAAACATTGTATGCGACAGGGCGCTGCTTGTTGCGTTTTCCGAAAACATACACAGGATTACCGGCAAGGTTGTAAATATTGCGGCATCAGAGCTTTCGGTCAGTAATCGCGGACCGGGAGCCCGGCAAAGACCTTCTGCTTTGCCGCTCCTTGTGCTGGCAAGCTTGGCTGCTGCATTTATAGTTATAACTTTTTATCAGCTTGGATGGTTAAACTTAAGTCCGGTGCACAGCATGGTTGAAAGAATAGATGCTGGTGAGAACTTTGGGTCTGTCCGTTCAAAACAGACGGTAAAGATAGGCTTTGACAAGGAAATTTCTGAAATAGATACCCTGATAAAGGGTCTTGGCCCTGATTCACTGGAGAAAAGTGTTTCACGTGTTCTTTCCTCGTGGCAAAACAATATTGATATGCCTGATTTGACCCACGAGAACGAAGAGGCCTTTATAAGCAAGGCAGCTGAAAGCCACGGCCTGGAGGTTTACCGGGTAAGGGGGAATTTATCCCTCATAGCCACCATAGGTCTTCCGGCAGTTTTTTCCTTTCAGCATCCTGAAACCGAGCAGAGGGTTTTTCTGGCAGTTTTGAGCGCAGACCGTAAAGAGATTGCCTTCCACGATCCCAGGAGAGGCAAAACCGTTCAAATCCCCATTGAGTCCGCAGGTGCCTGTTGGGACGGGGATGCTTATGTATTTTGGGAAAATCCCAGGGAGATAACCGGCGTGATAGGCAAGGACGCGGATGCCGAGGCAATCGCCGGCCTGCAGATGCTTTTGAAGGCAGCGGGCAAGAGCTATGTTACAATAAACGGAACCTATGACGAAAAAACCCGCAGGGCAATCAAGCAGATCCAGGCCGGGCAGGGCTTGCCTGTGGACGGTCTCGGAGGTGCCGCAACAAAAATCGTTCTCTACAGGTTGGCTGCATCATCGCAAAAACCAGGATCTGCCGGAGACTAAAAGGAAAGTGTTGACTTGAGCGCAATACTGGATGCACTAAAAAAACTGGAAGGCGATGCTGAATCCGGTTCGGGGCCCTCGGCAGTTCATAATGCAGGGGGCTGCTTTTCCAGGGCCGCCAGGCACATACATGCCAGGCCCGGGTTTTTGATTACCGGCGGCATCGTTCTTTTATGTCTTTTTTGCGCTGCTGTTTGGCATACTGCAGTGCTGGTGACCGACGGGCAAAGCCGGAAGGCTGGAGCCGTGCATACCGTCTCTATCCCCTTGCGGCCTGAGAATCAAGCTGAGCCCGCGCAAAAAGATTTTTCAGTCAAACACCCGCCAAGCATTAAAGCTGAAAAAGACGATGAAAGTACGCCAATAAAGACCCGGGAGACTGAGAAACCCTCTGTCCCGGCTCCTGGAGAATCCGAGTCCTCAACCTTGGCCCGATCCGGGGCAAAGACACGCACCACCGGCACTCAATCCGAACCCGAGGCCGCGGCCAAACCCCGGTCTAAAGCGGAATTGCTTCAAGACAAATCCTTGTCTCTTCAGGCTGTTTCATGGTCAAGCTCGCCGCAGAAGCGGTTTGCTGTTATAAACGGCAGGATATGCCGCGAAGGAGAAAGGATCGGGGATTATCGGATCCGGCGCATCAATGCCGAAGAAGTGCTTGTAACAGGCAGCGGCCAAACCTGGCGCCTTGTTTTTGATAAACGTTAATTTTTAGTCGCGTTGTATAAAAAAATACTACAGTATCATTTCGTTGAAAACTCTCGGGAAAAATAAAAACATGAAATTTCATTGCTTGTCGAAAACATCGCCAGGGCGCAAAAATTTTTGAAAAACATCGACAAGTGGGGAAAATGAAACAAATAAAAATTAATAAAGAATTCGGAAAGGATTGATATTTTATGGCCAGGACGAAATTTAATACAATAGATGAGCTTTGCGAAAAAAAAGGAGAGGAGATTGCCGTAGGGGAATGGTATAAAATAACCCAGGATCAGATCAACCTTTTTGCCGAGGCAACAGGCGATTATCAGTGGATCCATATTGACAGGGACAGGGCTGAGAAAGAATCCCCTTATAAAACAACCGTAGCTCACGGCTTTCTCACCCTTTCAATGATACCAAGAATGATGGGAGATACGCTACAGTTACCGCCTGCAAAAATGTCGGTCAATTACGGATTAAACAAGGTACGCTTTGCCGCGCCCGTGCCTGCCGAAAGCCGGATCCGTCCCAGGGTTACCCTGCTTGATGCAGAAGAGGTTTCCGGGGGTGTCCAGCTTATGTGGAAAGTGATTATAGAGGTTGAAGGCGGGGAAAAACCGGCCTGCATAGCCGAAACAATTTCAAGGCAGTATCTGTAATACGGTTTTACTCCGGTCCGTCCCCTGATTTCCGTAAATCAAGGGCGGACCGGAATTACCTTTTTCCGTTTGAGTTAGCTGCTATTCAAATGCCATGCTTGTCTTCCAGTTTTCCCACACTCTTCCTACAAGATCTGGGCCGGGTCTAAGGTCTGCTTGCCGGGCCTCCAGTCCGCGGGCGTCGCTTCTGCGCCCTTTGTTTCCCGGATGTGCTGGAATGCTCGCCTTTACCATTGAACCAACCTCCTTTGCTGGTGTGGACTGCGAAACGGGTGCTTCCTGTTATTATTCCTTTTAAAATTTTTGCAAACCGATTTTATACCGTAAGAATCTCGCAGATATCTTTTACAGTCATTTCAGCTTCAAGACCTTCGATTTTCAAAATCCGGGGCAGGGTTCTTGCGGCATGCTCCCCTCCTGTATCGTAACTGCCTTCGCTTCCTACAAAATGTAGACATTCCTGCGAACATGAGGGGTTGACTCGGTGTGAATAATTTGTTTAAGTAAAATTCCTGATCAAACAAAATTCCATATATATTCGTGAAAATTTTTTTGCCGCCAGGGTTGATTGATATGACTAATATCTCGCTGAACTCAAAAAAAACCAGACATGTAAAACCCGGCTTTAATATTCAGCAGACAGCCTACTGGGCAAGATTAAAGAAACAGCATGGAAGGCGGGCCAGGGCTTTTGATATTGCAGCCGGGGAAAAAGAAGTGTATACAGGTGACATTCTGGTTGTGATGCGCTCGGTCGGGCCTGATTCATCCATGGCATACGTGCCTTTCGGCCCGGAGCTGCTTCCCGATGGTTTGCGGCGGGGGCCCTGGCTGGAGGCCATTTCCGAAAAATTAAAATACAAGCTTCCCGAAAATTGTGTTTTCATCAGATATGACCTTCCCTGGCAGTCGCCGTGGGTGGATGAACCTGATCGTTACACACAGGATGACCAATGGATGGGTGCCCCCAAAACAAGGGTCCAGGAAATGAGAATGAATTTTGACACCGACCACTGGAACCTGCGAAAAGCCCCCACTGATCTGCTTCCGCCTGATACCGTGCTGGTTGATGTGGTGAAGGCCCGCGACAGGATACTTGCCCAAATGAGGCCAAAAACAAGATATAATATCAGGCTGTCTGCAAGAAAGGGCGTACAGGTGCGCGAGGCATCAGTTGATGATCTGCCTGTTTGGTATGAACTTTACCGGCAGACAGCTAAAAGACACGGCATGAGTTTAAACAGCATGGAATATTTCAAATCCGTATTTAAGGTAAAGAACCGGGATGTGGATTCCCCTGCAAGAGCGCACCTTCTGCTTGCAGAAGCAGACGGAAAACCCCTGGCAGGCATTATAATGGCTGTTTCAGGCTCAAGGGCTACATATCTTTACGGAGCCTCTTCTTCTGAAAATAAGAATTTAATGGCCTCCTATGCTGTTCAATGGGAGGCGATATCGCGTGCTCATAAGGCCGGGTGCCGCGAATACGATCTTTTCGGCATTTCTCCGAATCCCGATCCGTCCCATCCCATGTACGGGCTCTACAGATTCAAGACCGGATTCGGGGGAAAAATCCTGCACCGCCAAGGATGCTGGGACTACCCGCTGGACGAGGATGCATATGAAATATACAAGGCATCGGAGATGACCTGACCGGAAACGGTTTCTTAGAAAGATAGGGGGCACATCACCCTTAGATTTTTTTACCTTTTAACGAAAGGAGGCAAGAATGAAACCTAAAATTATAGCCTTGGCAATGCTGGCTGCAATACTTGCGGGCTGCGCTTCGGCCGGCTGGCAGGAAACTAAGGTAGCTGAGAAGGACGGAGTTACAGTCAAGCTTCAAAAGCGGGTGAAAGAGGGTGCCACTGTTGAGCAAAACTACAGTCACCCGGTAAATAACATAGATACAGCTTTGCTGTACCGTATTTTCCGCGACCTTAAATATATTGGCAGATCTCCTTATCTTGGCAAACAGGTTGAAAAGCCCGTATTTCAGAAACAGGAAATTGAAAGGCTTGCACCGGCTGTGGCAATAGCTTTAAAAAGAGCCGATTCTAACAGCAGGGTTTATTTTGCATCGTTTAACTATAGTACCGATACCCTGCTGAAAAAGCGGCGTTTAACAGAAGGCGTTATATTCATAGATGAAAATAAAAAGCTGAATATCGCTTTTTCCTGGATAAATCAACAGGTGAACCTTTATGATGAACCACTGTTGGATGGAGATCCGGAGTTGGAAGGGAAATCTGAGCCAAGGGAGCCGCTTGAAACTTATGATACAGCAAAAAAGCTTGCCGCAGATGTTTCATACATAAAAAAGGCTGAAATTAGAGGCGGCAAAGAGGCTCCCATGTGGATAAAGGCAGATCTAAACGTGCTTGCCCGGTCTGAAAAGGCACCTGAAGCAGAATCAGCCGGCACTGAAAAACAAGAAAAAAAGACATACAGTGCTGACCCCGAACCTGATAAAGAAGCCGGAGATATTAGAGAACAAAGACGGGAGGAAATCCGCAGCCGTCTTAAATACCTGAAAGAGCTTTATGAGGAGGGGCTGATCACCGAGTCGGAGTACGAAGATCAAAAGCAGCAGGCGTTCGAGGAGCTTCAGTAGAAGACATACCGGTTTTTTGTCTCCATAATCCGAAGGAGCGAAGCCCCGAATCTGCCGGATTTATCCGCGGCCAGCCTTGAGAGAAAAGCCCCGAACGCGGATTCGACCTTTTCCATGTTGTGGCATACCAGAGCTATATCGATTTCTGCGGCAAATATTTGACCTATAGCGGTCTGCATGTCGAAATGATCTGCAATTGCCCCCATTTCCAGGTCATCCGTTATTACCACCCCCTGATATCCCATGCCTCTGCGCAGCAGATCCCTGGCAATGGCGCCAGAAAGGCTTGCAGGCCAGACATGGTCAAGGCCGGTATAGCGTACGTGGGAAAGCATTATTCCCGCTGTCTTATGCCTGATGGCCGCATAAAACGGCACCAGATCGGATTTTTCAAGTTGATGCAATGAAATGTCAAGATCCGGAAGATCCAGGTGGGAATCCACGGTGGTGCGGCCTATGCCCGGAAAATGCTTTGCCACAGCCATGATATCATTTTTCTGAAGGCTTTGAATTACAGCGGTTCCGGTTTCAGCCACGTGCCAGGGATCTCCGGAAAAGCATCTCTCCGACATGACGCTTTTGCCGCCCCTTACTGCTACGTCCATGACAGGTGCCATGTTCATGTTTATTCCAAGGGAATTTAGTTCAGTGGCCGTAATTTCGGCATACAGGCCGGCCCGGGCCGCATCCCGGACTTGAGCAGCAGCAGGAGGCTCGAAGAAATCAGGAGCCTTCAGCCGCACAACACTTCCCCCTTCCTGGTCCACTGCAATAAAGAGCCGGGGCTGATTACACGACTTTGCATAATCCTGGGCGTCCCTGCATAGCCGGCGCACCTGCTCCCTGTCTTCTATGTTGCGGGAAAAAAGGATGATGCCCCCCACAAGAAGAGTGTCAATCAGGTATTTTAAATCACGGTTTAATTTTGTGCCGTAAAAACCTGCCATAATTCGCTGGCCGGCAGCCCGGCGGATTGTAAACTCTGAAGGGCTCATTGTCAGGTAAAGGGATTGTTCTGTTTTTCTTTGCCGATTGTTGATGACGGGGCAGGGCCGTAATCATGGCCGGGCCATACTATGGTTTCATCCGGCAGACAATACAGCCTGTTATTTATTGAGTCCATGAGCTGGTCAAAGGATCCCCCGGGAAGATCGGTGCGGCCCACAGCTTCCACAAAAAGGGTGTCTCCGGTAAAAACATGACCTGGAACATATATGCATATGGAGCCCGGGGTGTGGCCGGGGGTATGAATGACTTTGAGTTCGGTCTCTCCGATTTCTATTATGTCTCCGTCCGAGACAATACAATCCGGCTGGGGCGACCCCCTGCCGCCCATAATACGGGATACAGCCCTTGAGAGCAGTTTTTTAAGTTGAAGTGCATCCTGCTCATGAATACCCAGCCTGGCGCCGGTAGCCCCGATAATTTCGGAATTGCCAGAGGCATGGTCCATGTGGGCATGTGTATTTATCACGTGGGTGATGCTGTAGCCTCCAGCTTTTGCCTCCTGCAGGATTTTTTGCGGATCAAATGCCGGATCTATCACCGCGCAGGAACTTGTTTCAGTATCGGCTATAAGATAGCTGAAATTATCCATTCTCGGGATGTGAATCTGTCTGATGTCCATAGGAAATTTCCTTTTCTTTTTTCCTCGGCTCATATGTACACAGGGGCTCTTCTTGCAGCCAGTCCCCGGTTGCCTCATATGCCCTGGCCCTGCAGCCCCCGCATACGCTCTTGTACTCGCAGGCTCCGCATTTGCCCTTAAGCCTGTCAAAGTCCCTCAAAGATTTAAAAATTTCGGAATTGCGCCAGATTTCCGCAAAAGAGGACACGGTTACATCACCGCAGTTTAAATCCAGAAAACCGCAAGGCTGGACAATGCCCCTGTGGGAGACAAAGCAGAAACTTGTTCCTCCCAGGCACCCCCTGGTAACCGCGTCCAGTCCGTGGGTTTGGTAGGTAATTTTTTTGCCCTCGTCCCTGGCGCGCTGGCGAAGAATTCTGTAATAATGAGGCGCACAGGTTGCTTTTAGCTGGAGGCTTGTTTTTTTCTTCTGATCATAAAACCAGTTAAGGGTATCTTCATACTGTTTGGCAGTTATGCTCTGGTCTATTATATATTTTCCCCTGCCTGTCGGCACCAGCAGGAATATGTGCAGGGCAGCCGCGCCCAGGTTTTCGGCAAGGCTGAGAATTTTGGGGATTTCATCCCTGTTGAGCCTTGTAATCGTTGTATTTACCTGAAATTCGATACCCGCCGCCTTTGCTGTTTCAATCCCGGAAATTGCAGAATCAAATGCTCCGGAAACCCCCCGGAACCCGTCATGGCTCTCAGCCGAGGCCCCGTCCAGGCTGACGCTGATGCGCTGTATCCCCGAGTATGCCATCTGTTTTGCGGTTTTCTCCGTGATAAGGGTGCCGTTGGGGGCCATTACCATGCGAAGTCCCAGCTTAGTGCCGTAAGCCGCAATGTCGAATATGTCGTCTCTTAGAAGGGGTTCTCCTCCGGTAAGAATCACGATCGGTTTGCCGACCTCGGATATCTGATCCAGGAGCCGGAACGAAGCCTTTGTGTTAAGCTCTCCTGTATATGGACCGCATGTGGCGGCAGCTCTGCAGTGAACGCATGAAAGATTGCAGTTGCGGGTGGTTTCCCAGGCAACAAGGCGCAATGTGCCGGGGCCGACGGGTTGCGCTGCCGGCTCCCGGTTTTCAGTATCGCGGGTATCCGGGCTCTTCACGAAAAACCTCTCTATATCTATCCGGAATTTAAGTTCCGTGCAGCTTCCATGGCAAAATAGGTAAGAATCATTTCCGCCCCGGCCCGTTTAATGGCAGTAAGCATCTCCATGGCAACCGCCGTTCCGTCAAGCCATCCCATCTGGTCAGCGGCCTTGATCATTGCATATTCTCCGCTAACGTTATAGGCAGCAACAGGCAGATCAATCTCCTCGCGTATGCGGCCTATTATGTCAAGATAGGGCAGGGCGGGCTTAACCATGATTATATCCGCACCCTCGGTTATATCAAGGCTTGCTTCGCGTACCGCTTCCAGTGAGTTGGCAGGGTCCATCTGGTAGGTTCGCCTGTCGCCGAACTGCGGCGAAGACTCGGCAGCCTCCCTGAAAGGGCCGTAAAAAGCGGAGCAATACTTAGCCGCATACGACATTATCGGGATATTTGTATAATCGTTTTCATCCAGCATTTCCCGGATAAATCCGATGCGTCCATCCATCATGTCAGACGGTGCCACCATGTCGGCCCCGGCTTCCGCATGGGAAAGCGCGGTGCGTGCAAGCAGATCCAGGGTTGCGTCATTGTCTATTATGCCGCTTTCAACCATTCCGCAGTGGCCGTGGTCTGTATACTGGCAGAGGCATACGTCGGTTATTACCACGATTTCCGGGTACTTGTTTTTAACTTCCTTTATAGCCTTTTGAACTATTCCGTCCTTGGCATATGCCCCCGTGCCCAGGGGATCTTTTTTTTCGGGAAGGCCGAAGAGCATAATGGCCGGAATACCAAGCTCTGCCGCCTCTCTGGCGGTTTTTGCCGCATTTTCCACTGAAAAGTGGTACTGGCCGGGCATCGAGGCTATGGGTTCCCTGACGTTTTTGCCAAAGACCGCAAACAGCGGCATGATCAGATTATCCGTGCTAAGGCGGGTTTCCCGGATCATCCGCCGGAATGCCTCGTTTTGCCTCAGTCGCCTGGGGCGATAGTCAGGAAACTGCATAATTATGTCCTTACTTGCTTTGGGTTAAAAAAACAGACTTGTCAGCTTATTTCTTCATCAGTTAAATAGCAGGCGGGGTCGGGAGCCCAGAGATCTCCGGTGACAGCTTCGGCGCGGACCCTGAAATTGCCCCCGCAGACATCAAGCCACCTGCATTTTGCACAGCGCCCCTTTACGTATTTTTTCTTGTCCTTTAATTTTGCAAGGAGCGGATCTGCCGAGGTATCGGTCCAAATTTCCGAAAACGGGCGACTACGCACATTTCCGAAACTGTAATGCCGCCAGAACTGGTCTGCATGAACCTCGCCGTCCCAGCTTACGCACCCTATGCCGCGACCTGAATTGTTGCCTCCATTCATTTTTAAAAGCTCAAGCACCTCTTCGGCCCTTTGCGGATCTTCCCGCATTAAACGAAGATAAACATAGGGGCCGTCCGCGTGATTGTCCACCGTGAGAACCTCTTTGGGTTTGCCCCTGTCATGAAGATCCCTGGTGCGCTCCATTATAAGGTCGACAATCCTGCGGGTCTCTTTGTGGGAAACATCGTCGTTTACAAGGCTTGATCCACGGCCTGCGTATACAAGATGATAAAAGCAGATCCTGGGAATCTGTTTTTCCTCCAGCAGGTCGAATAATGACGGGATTTCATCAGCATTAAAGCGGTTAATGGTAAAGCGCAGTCCAACCTTGATTCCGGCAGCGCTGCAGTTTTCAATGCCTTTCATGGCCATGTCAAATGCACCGTCAACTCCCCGGAACCTGTCATTTACCTGCCGGGTGCCGTCCAGGCTTATCCCTACGTAGGAAAGCCCGATATCCTTTAAAATTTTTGCGGTTTTATGATCTATAAGGGTCCCGTTAGTGGAGATTACCGCCCTGATCCCCTTTTTAACGGTGTATTCGGCCAATTCGGCCAAATCCTCCCTCATAAGGGGTTCTCCTCCTGAAAACAGAAGAACCGGCACCCCCATCCCGGCAAGATCGTCAATCAGGGATCTTCCTTCTTTCGTGGAAAGTTCATTCTCCTGTTTTCCGGCCTTTGCATGGGCATAACAGTGGATGCATTTAAGGTTGCATCGGCGGGTGATGTTCCATACAACCACGGGCCGCTTGTCTTCTGAAAACTGGAGCAGATGCGAAGGCATCTGCTCCGATTTCCGGCTGTAGCGCAGTGCATCGGACGGCTCAACCGTTTTGCAGTAGAGTTTTGAAATCCCTATCATTTAATCCTCGTATCGATAATCCCGCCCCTGGTCATTTATTAAATCCGGCGAAATGTTGTGCTTTGCGAATTCTGTTTTTATAAGGTCTTCAAGAAAAGCTTCCGGCTGCCTTAACGCGTATTCTGATATGAAAAAACGGTTTTTGCCGGTTTTATCCCTTATAAGCTTTAGTCCGTATTCAAAATCATCGGATATTTTACGGTATATCTGGTCAATATTCAACGATTGATTTGTAAGCTG
Organism: Desulfobacteraceae bacterium; assembly: GCA_021737565.1. Lineage (GTDB taxonomy): Bacteria > Desulfobacterota > Desulfobacteria > Desulfobacterales > Desulfosalsimonadaceae > Desulfosalsimonas. Next base: position 48,920 of record JAIPDS010000005.1, read on the forward strand.
CTCTGATATGAAGTCAATTGCATCTTCTTCAAGCACCAGGTTAAGATCGTGCCTGTTATAGAAATTTATCTCTATTTTCTTGATCATATCGTAATGGGCCTTGATACTGGAGATGGCCGTTCCTATTTCAACCACTTTGGACCAGTAATAATCGGCAATCCTTTCAATACGGTATTTTGAAAGCGGCAACCCGTATTGCTCGGAAAGTTTTGTACGGTTTGCGGTAATATAGTCTATAAGATGTTTTCGGTTTTCCTCTTTTGTTCGAACAAACTCTTTTTCTCTTCCGGCATTGTCTTCTCCGGGGATCCATTTATCAATGGCTTTCTGCGGATTTAGTATTATTTCAGAAGTTACCGGAAAGCGCTTTATATTCATCGACGGCAGGCGGGTTTCAAAAGGAATCAGCGCCTGTTCAATAACGCTTACCAGTCCGCGGGCCCCCGTGCTTTCGTTGAAAGCCCTTTCTGCAAGCAGCTCAAGCGCATCATCGGAAAATCTTACATCTATACCGTATGTTGCAAAGTCGAGACGCTTGGAAAGAATGATCGGATTGTTGGGATTCTTAAGGATGTCAAAGAGATCCTGCCTGGAAAGCCTTTCAAATACTGACCGGACTGGAAGTCTGCCTATGAATTCGGATTCAAATCCGTATTCAACAAGGTCTTCAGCTTTTACCTGCTGCATTGTGACTGTTTCATCCCGGTTGTCGTTTAATTTGGCACCAAAGCCGATGGCCTGATCAGTGGTGCGCTCCCTTATGATTTCAGGTAATTCGGAGAAAGCACCGCTTACTATAAACAGGATGTTTTTGGTGTTTATTGAACGCTTTTCGCGTTTTCCTGTTTTACGGAACTGTTCGACTTCCTGGATCATGGAGATGGGGTCATTCTGGGCCTTCATCTCGACTTCTGTTTCCTCCATGGGTTTTAGCAGGGCTCTTTGCACACCTGAACGGGAAACATCCGCACCGTAATGATTCTTGCTGGCCGCTATCTTGTCTATTTCGTCTATGTAGACAATGCCATACTGGGCAAGTTCAATATCATTATCGCTTTCGCGCACCAGGTCGCGGACCGTATCTTCAACATCCCCGCCTACATATCCGGTTTCACTGAATTTTGTGGCATCCGCCTTGACAAAGGGGACCCCGATTTTTTTGGCTATAAGTTTAATCATATAGGTTTTGCCCACACCAGTGGGGCCGATCATAATTATGTTGTTTTTTATGCGGCCTTCAAACTCGTCCTTGCCGCCGGTTCGTTTCTGGTGCTGGATTCGGTTGAAATGGGTACATATTTTGGTTGCCAGGATGCGTTTTGCCTGATCCTGCCTGATAATATACTGGTCCAGATATGCAATTAAATCCTCAGGCTTCAGGTCAAAATTAACGGTTCTGTTTTCATTGCCTTTGCCTGTATCATCACCGGATGCCTCGTTTTCGGGCATCACAATGGGCGAGACCACCTTTACCCGATTTCCGTATTTTTTTGAAAGAAAATCCGAAATTTCCTTTTCAATTTCCTGCGGGTTCGGAATTGTCATGTTTTTTGGTTCCATAAAGCCTCTCAGTTGCTTAAGATATTATTTTTTCGGCGTTTTGATGTCTACATAATAATCACTTGCAGTGCAAATGCAAGGGAATTGAAAATCGGGTCGCACTTGGCAATGGTTTGCGCAATGCGTTTTTAAATATAAAATGGGTTGGACAAGCATATCTTTGTTTCTTATAATAAACAAAGGTTATGTAAACAAAAAATCTAAAACAAGAGGAGGGCGGCTATGAGTGACAGTGTTTACAAATTTATTGATCTGGTTGGCACAAGCAAGACATCGTGGGAAGATGCAGTAAAAAACGCAGTCGAGACAGCTTCCAAATCATTGCGTGACACCAGAGTAGCCGAAGTCAAGGATCTTGACGTAAAAATCGAAGACGGCAAAGTGGCCCTGTTCCGGGCGGTTGTCAAGCTTTCCTTTAAGTACCAATTGGGCCAGGATTAAAAACCGGGCGGAAGGGGCGGTGTCTGTTATTCCCCTTCCGCCAAACAGTAGTAGGATAGGAGCCTGATGAAGAAATTACAAGACCGGGATTTTCTCCTATCCCAGTGCTTCGGCGTTAAATGCAGCTCCGTGAGCTGAAAACCCGAAATCAAACAACAGGGTTCTTTTTTCGTCACCGGTGCTCGTCTGTATAAGCGCTGAAAACCGTGTTCCGCAAGGACGCTGTTTCTTACCTCGTTTCCCTTCAAAGGTACTGCCCTGTATATAATATCATTATTATCCCGGGCCAGAATATCAATATAGTTGTCCTGGAGCGTCAATATTTCCACATGGCCCACGGGATTGACTGAAATGTTCATAATTGTCTCCTCATATAATAATGTTGTTTTAGCAGGCACTGAGGGCGGGGCCTTTATACTATTTTATCCGGAAATCATTTGGACATAATTATGAGCATAAGACCAGAAGATTTTTAATCTGTCAAAAATCTATGATATGTTTGAATGAAATAAGGTAACAATAAAACAGTAAAGGCAGAAGGAGGCAGTTATGGCAAAGTATCTGTTTATTCTCGGCAAAGATGACAACGAGGCTGCCACAAGATGTTTTCAGTTTGCTAAAGTGGCAAAGGACAAGGGCCACGAAGTGGAAATGTTTTTTATAGACGGCGGGGTGATGTGGGCGGACAAAAACCGCGATTTAACACAAAAGACCGTCACTGGTGATAGTCCGGGAGACTATTTGCCCGGGCTTGTGGAAAAGGAAGTGCCGTGCGGGGTTTGAATTCCCTGCGCAAAATCCCGCCAGGTTGGCGAGGAAGTGTTTTATCACAATATGTACCTTGGAGGTGCTCCCAAAATCATCGAGATTGCAGAAGAGGCAAGGGTCTTTAATTTTTAGGCATTAAAACAGGAGCCGCTTTTTGCGGCTCCTGTTTTTCACAACAGTTAAAAGATTGATTTCAGGCACTGCTATGGCTGCACCTTCTTTGCTCCGCCTGCTTTATTTACTTTATTTTTAAGCCTGCCGTAATAGGGAGCCTTTGACAGATATAGCGCCCCGAGCGGATTATGGGCAAAAACCCTGTCTTTTACCGCAAGCACGGTCATCGGAGCTTCGCAGTATTTCATAAACAGGGTGTCATGTCCTATGCAAAGACCCAGCATGACAGCAAAATCCACTTTTTCTTCGTTTAACACCATGGCCTGGGAAATCGGGTTACACATTGTCTCCACCATCTCCGGGCCGGGTATTTTTTCGTCCTCCCCTATATCGATTGTCTCCTTCGGGCTCTGGCCGACCTTGCAGCGCACAGAGACAACCTCAAAGCCCTTTCTTTCGAGAATGCCAGTGAGCATCATTGCTTCATTGGCAAGTCCGGCGCAAAAAGCAATACCAAGTTTTGTGTAATTGCATTTTTGGGAAAACCTGTTATTTTCTTTTTCCTTCTCCATTACTGTCACAGTTAAAGATGAGGGATTTAATGGGTTTTAGAGGTAAAAAACCGCAGGGGGTCATCAAATTTCCCCTGCGGTTTTGCGTAATATCCTGAAACATCGGCATAATTCTGCCTTTAGGCAGGCTCTATCCGTTTAAGTCACCGAATTTTTTGCCTTCATTGACAAGTTTTTCCAGAAGCCCTGCCGGCTTCCACTCGTCTCCGAATTTTGCCTCGTATTTCTTCATGGTCTCAAGTACCTTGTCCAATCCCACAAGATCGGCGTAAAACATCGGACCACCCCGGTATATCGGCCATCCATAGCCGTTTACCCATATCACGTCAAGGTCGCTGGGCCTGACTGCAATTTTTTCCTCGATAATTTTAGCACCTTCATTGATAATCGGGTAAATGCAGCGCTCCAGTATTTCCTCATCGGTAATGTCGTCTCTTCTCTTTATGCCCTGCTTTGCGGCAAAGTCGGCTATGATCTTTTCAACTTCCGGATCCTGTATCGGAGTTCTGCTTCCTTTTTCATACTTGTAGTATCCTGCACCGGATTTCTGCCCCAGCCGGCCCATTTCACACAGAACTTCCTGAAGGGTTCGGCTGTTTGAATTATCCCTGTCCCAGCCAACGTCTATTCCTATGAGATCTGCAAGGGCAAAGGGGCCCATGGGAAATCCGAAATCATAGATGACCTTGTCAATCTGGGTAGGCGGTGCACCTTCGAGCACGAGTCTTTCTGATTCCCTTTTGCGCTGGGCAAACATTCTGTTGCCGGCAAAACCGTAACATACGCCGACTACGGCCGCGATTTTCCTGATCTTTCTGGCGATTGCCAGGGCTGTTGCAAGCACCTCCTTGGAGGTTTTCTCTGCACGCACGATCTCCAGCAGCCTCATCACGTTGGCAGGAGAGAAAAAGTGGAGCCCCAGTACCCATTCGGGGCGACCGGTCTCTGCTGCTATTTCATTTACGTCAAGATAGGACGTGTTAGTGGCCAGTATGGCCCCGTCTTTGCATATGGAGTCAAGTCTTTTGAAGATATCTTTTTTAAGGTCTATGTTTTCATAGACCGCCTCTATTACAAGATCCACATCAGAAAGGTCTTCCATGGACATTGTGCCGGTGATAAGTCCCATGCGCTTTTCAACATCATCCTGGGTCATCTTGCCCTTGGAGGCGCTCCTTTCGTAATTGTCCCGGATGACGCCAAGGCCCCTGTCGAGGAAATCCTGCTTCTGGTCAACTATTTTCACCGGAATTCCGGCATTGGCAAAATTCATTGCAATGCCGCCTCCCATGGTGCCAGCACCGATTATACCGACCTTGTTGATATCATAGGTTGGTGTATCTTTAGGAATATCGGGTATTTTTGACACCTGACGTTCTGCGAAAAAGTAATAGCGCTGGGCTGCAGACTGGGAACCTTCCATAAGTTCAGCAAAAAGCTGGCGTTCGTATTTTACGCCCTCCTTAAAGGGCTTATTCACGGCAGCTTCCACGGCTTTTATACAAGCCTCCGGCGCCTCGAACCCCCTGAAACGCCTGGCGTTTTTTTTGCGGAACTCATCAAATATTTCAGGATGCTCCCTGGCATAGGCGATCTGGTCTTCTTTTTCGCTGACTTTGACAATGGGCCTTTTTTCAGAAAGAACCTTTTTTGCAAAAGCAACGGCGGCATCTTCCAGCTCGCCTTCGGCAATTTCGTCTATCAGCCCGGAATCCAGTGCTTCCTTAACACCGATCGGGTTTCCGGAAGTGATCATGTTAAGCGCCTTTTCAACCCCCATAACCCTGGGAAGTCGCTGGGTGCCGCTGGCGCCGGGAAGCAGTCCCAGTTTTACCTCGGGCAGTCCGAAGGAAGCGTTTTTGACGGCTATTCTGAAATGACAGCTAAGCGCTGTTTCAAGCCCGCCGCCGAACGTGGTCCCCTGAATTGCGGCGACTACGGGTTTCGAGCAGTTTTCGATCTTTCCAAGCACATCCGGCAGATGCGGTTCTTCCATGGGTTTGCCGAACTCCCGGATGTCTGCTCCTGCACTGAAGGCCCGGCCGCGGCCCATAATTACCATGGCTTCTATATCGCTGTCTTTCTCAGCCATTTCAATCCCGTCTGCAAGGCCTTTGCGGACCTTTATTCCCAGGGCATTTACAGGCGGGTTGTCAATGGCCAGGATGCCGATATTGTCTTTTTTTTCAAGGGATACTGCTGACGTGATCTCGGTCATTTGCTTTCTCCTGTATACCTGTCTGTAATTTGTGACTTGGCGTTAAAACAGTAGGAATAGAACTATTGTAAACCGGATCAGGAGTCCCTTTCAATAATAGTGGCAACACCCTGTCCGCCGCCGCAGCATGCATTGGCAAGACCCCATCGGGCGTTTTTCATCTCAAGGATTCTTGCCAGGGTACCGATCAGCCGGTTGCCGGTTGCTCCCAGCGGATGGCCTATGGCGGTGCCGCCGCCCATGATATTAACCCGGTCCGGATCTATACCGAGTTCCTTTATGCAGTTTAAGGCCACAATGCAGAAAGCCTCGTTGATTTCCCAGTAGTCGATGTCTTTTACATCAAGCCCCGCCTTTTCAAGAGCCAGGCGCGAGGCGGGAACCGGCCCCTTGCCCATTACAGTGGGATCAACTCCGGCAAACCCGATTGAGCGGATAGTGGCCAGGGGCTTGAGCCCTTTTTCCTTTGCTTTTTCTTTTGACATAAGGATTACGGAAGTTGCCGCGGCATTTAGCGGCGAGGAATTACCTGCGGTGATCACCCCGTCTTCCTTGAAGGCCGGCTTAAGCCCCTTGACACCTTCATAGGTCGCACCGTGCCGTACACCCATGTCCTTATCAACCAGCATTTTCGAACCGTCAGCCTGCTCGGCCTCTATGGGCAGGATTTCATCGTCAAAAAAGCCTTCCTTTTGGGCCTTTTCCGCCAGATTGTGGGAGCGGGTGCCCCATTCATCCATTTCCTCTTTTGTAATATCTGTCTGGGAATAAAGTTTTTCCGCGGTAAGTCCCATATTGGTTGTTGTCATAAAGTCCCAGTGCGCCATGGATTCGTCTTCAAAAAAACGCGTATTAGGGCTTATGGCACCTTCCTTTTCCCGCAGTGCCATTCCGTAGTTTCTTGTCTGATGTTCCATACCACCAACCAGGACCGTGTCCGCAAATCCCATGGCGATTTCCATAAAACCTATTTGGATGCCGGCCATTGAGGAGCCGCACTGCTGGTCCACGAATTTGGCGGGTATGGTTTCGGGCAGATTGGCAAGGAAAATGGGATATCTGCCGCCGTAGGTAAAGTTTTCATAAACGCCGACTGCCACGCCCACGAGAAAATCATCCACTTCGGCAGGCTCCACCTTGCTTTTTTTAAGAACCTCGGGCAAAAGCTTTGCTAAAAGGTCATCCGCCCGTAATTTATGAAAAACATCCCTTTCGGGCGCTGTCGGCCTGGACCTGGATTGAGGTGTTCTTAAGTACCCAACGATGACGACATCTCTCATTTTTTTACCTCCTTGAATTGTTGTTGAAGATTGTAAGGGCTTTCAGCAATTTCGGGCTTGTTTTCCGCAATTGGCCGTTAGCATAATTCACACAGGGGTTACAATCTATTTTAATTCCCATAATTGCGCAATAATGTCAAGCACTGAAAAAATGATGCCAGGTTCACCGCCGGGTTCAAAACATGCTTCAAGGCGCCGGAAAATAAGCTATTTTCTTTTTCCGGCTCTTTTGAGGGCATTTTCAATAAAAAGCTCGGTTCTTACTTTTCGCCCAACGCTTTCCGTGGGGGCAAGCCGCCTTACAAAATCAATTTCCCGGTCAGTCGGGTGATCCGTTTGTGAAAGATTCGGCGAGACTTTCAGGTCCCAGGGAACCTCCTTTCGTACCTCTTCTATTGTAACACCGGGATGTATCCGGGAGAGATACATTTCCTTTGTTTCAGGGTCAAACCTGAACACGCCCCTGGTGCTCAGCAGCATCGAGGGGCCGGAGCCTTGGGGATAGAGGCCCGAGTCATCCCTGCTGCTGCCGCCTTCGAGATAGCCGGGAGAGGTAAAATAATCAAGTTTCTCAACAAACTGGCCGCCCCGCAATGTCAGCACTGTTTTTTTCGCATATGATATGAAATCCGCTGCTCCTCCCGAGCCGGGAAGTCTAAGTTCTGGATTCCGGTAATCGCCCACGCAAGTGGTATTAACATTTCCGTATTTGTCAATCTGGCCGACGCCGAGAAAACAGACATCCACGAACCCGCGGTATGTCATGGTAAATGCGGAAAACAAATCTGTGGCGTATGAAAATCCCTGGCACGAGTGTGCATCGGCAATGTGATTAAGGGGCACCAGAGGTTCGAAGTCTATAATTCCCGACTCCATCATCAACGTGGCATTGGGTGCATAAAGAGCCTTGGCAAGTGCCCCTGCCGTGGTGGGCAGCCCAACACCCAGCATAACATTCTGGTAATCCTTTATTTCTTTTGCACAGGTAATGATCAGCAGTTCGTTTAATGTATATTTCTTACTCATAAAGCATGCCCCTTTCATCCAGCAGCTTTTCCATTTCATCAAGCGTAATTCCCATGGAACGTTCTTTTCCCTTTTCATCCCAGGCGGAAGTAAAGGCCGCGCCATAGTTTGCAGGTGCCGAATAAAAGGGCTTGGCGCGCAGCCTGTCGAGCATGCCGGAGCCGTATTTATTGATATAGTGGTTTATATAGGTCTCTCTGTCAGGACAGCCGTATACCCATTCATCCATCCATTCCTTTACTTTATCAGCTCTTGTGTTTGCATTGGTGAACATGCCGTAGAAAAAAAGATCCCGGTTGTAATATCCGAGAACTTCGGTGGGATGAACCCCCCAGGGTGCCTCCACGACCGCGTTTACGCGAAAGGCCGGTATAATTGTGAAATTCGGGCTTCTTTTTATCACGTCATGGTCCACAATCTCTTCGCAGGAAACGATAATTCTGTCGCTGCACAGCGCAGCCGCTGCCACGCTTCCAAGAGCACCCCAATACTGGGCATTTCCGTACTTGTCCGCCCTCTGCACATGGACGATACACACGTCCGGATTTGCCGCCGGAACCGTGAGCACCTTCTTTCCGGTATAAGGACACTCTATTACCCTGTACTTGTCCTTGCCCATAAAACTGCGCTTTTTGAAAAGATCGGTTTTCATCACGCCTTCGAGCACGGGCATAAAGGTAAAGCCATGCATTCCAGCAGCCAGGCGTGCATTGTAGTTGAAATTGGTGTAGTCCTCCATTTCGATGGAGCCGTCCTGCAGGGCACGCTCCACGGCTCCGCCTCCTGTTTTTCCGCCCGAGCGCATCACGTAGGTTGTAACCAGCCGGTCCACGCAGCCCGCGTTGACAAGAATATCCACATCCAGAATTCCGGACTGGGAATAAAGCGTAAAGTTTTCTTTCTGCTGCCTGCAGATTTCAAAAACCAGCTCAGTGCAGGTTCCCACGGTATAATTGCCGATAATAAGCTCATCGCCGTCATGCACAAAACTGCTTACAGCTTCCCGGCCGCTCATAACCTTGTTTTCATTGTTTTGCGTCATTAAGCCTCCATTTGTTTATATTGAGTATATTACGGCTTTATTAAGCAAAGGAAAGGGAAAAATAAAGGGCCAGGGGTTATAGAACATTGGAACAGAGGGGAATGGGTGCGTTTTTCAATGATCCAGCCCCCGGCCCGGGTATGCACTTATTTGTTTCTCCGCTTAAGCACAACGGAATCAACGTTTTAATCTTTAAGCATGATTCAGAATTTATAACATGTCAATAATTAACTTTTATAGCGTGATTTTTTTTATTCCATAATACGGAAATACAAAAAACAACAAAGAAAGCTCTGGGATTTAAGAAGGAAGGGGTAAAAAAATAAGGTTCATCCGATTCTATATGTCCTTCTGGAAAACTGATTACAGAGAATTTAGCCATTGTACAGAGATTATACCTGCGTCATCCAGTGCTTTGAATTCAGGGTCGCCCGTTAGCAGAGTAGCGTCATAGATTTGGGCAGTTGCCGCAGCGAATGAATCGGCATAGGACAACGGGAATGAAGCTTTTATGGAAGCCGCTGAAAGCAGGAGTTCTTCATCAATCCTGTCGATCAAGGACAGCGGAAAATCTTTAATGCGGGCGTAGGCAAAATCCGCTGTCTGCCTACCCTGTTCCCGAAGCAGGATATAGTACACTTCACCAGCTTGAAGGGCATGGAGAAGGAGTTTGCATTGATTCTTGCGGGCAGACAGTAAAAGGTTCTGTATAAATTCCGCAAATGGCTCGTCTTCCAAATATCCGATAAGGGCATAGCTGTCGAGAACATAAAGATTTTCTTTAGCCACGCTTTTCCTCTTTTAATCGGTCTTCGCGCCTATTTTTCAGCAGTTTTTCCAATAGGCCGGATTTCCGAATCATGCCGCGTGCCGCAAGAACAGAATCTTCCGAATCCGGCACCATCAATACCCCTTCACCTTTTTGGACCCAATGAATGACGCTATGCGGCTTCATACCGTAACGTGCCCGGATTTTCTTGGGGATTACGATTTGCCCTTTTGATGTTACTTTTGATTTTAGTTTTTCCATGACAATTTACCCTTTCATTCCGGATTATGTCAGTTACTATAATCACAAAGTAAGAATTTGTCAAGAAATTTGTCTTACAAAATTTGAAACTCTCTGTAGGCCGGATCTTTAATTTGGATCCCTTGCATGCGCGGGGATCGACATAGTCGCACCCAAAGCCACACCGCCAATATCGGTGTTAACTGGTTGGAAAAAGTTGAATTCTCTTAAGAATTTTTTTAAACTTACAAGACGCTTACAAACAAGAAAGGCGGCCTTTTGCGGGCCGCCTTAACTTATTGATTTTATTGGTGCCGAGGGGCGGATTTGAACCACCGACACGGGGATTTTCAGTCACCTGCTCTACCGACTGAGCTACCTCGGCTTGGCTCTCGTTTTTCGATAGATATATAAGGAACGACCCGGAGTGTGTCAAGGACTTTTTTGAAGATCGCCAAACAGGTACTGGGCCAGGCTGCAGGCTGTCAGCGCAGCGGTTTCGGCCCTTAAAATCCGGGGGCCGAGCGAGGCGAATCGCAATCCCTTGATTTCCGCCAGCCTGGCCTCATTTTCAGAGAATCCGCCTTCAGGACCGAGCATCAGCAGAACAGAGCCCGGATTGGCCACTGAACCGACATCAATGGGTGAATCGGTCTCCTCCCAGAAAAAAAGAGCCAGATCCACGGTATCAGCCAGATTAAGAACATCAGAGAATTCCATTGCGGAAGAAATTTCAGGGACAATAGTCCTTTTGCATTGCTTTATCGCCTCCACGGCAATGGAGCGCCATCTTTTCAGACGCTTTTCCTGCCGCCGGGGGTCAGGACGAGCCACTGTTCTTTCGCTAAACATGGGAATCCAGCGTGTTATGCCGAGTTCGGTTGTCTGCCTGAGAAGATCATCCATCTTGTTATCCTTTAAAAAGCCCTGGGCAAGGATTAATTCAATATCAGGGTCAGCCTGTCCGGCTGCCTGCGCAATTATTTCCACGCGCACGGCTTTTTTCCCAAAACCGGAGATCCGCGCTCTAAAACACCTGCCAGTCCCGTCTACCAGGTCAATGTCTTCTCCTTCGGTCAGCCTGAGGACCCTGCGTATGTGATCGGCCTGGCTGCCTGAAATCCTGGGTTCCGGTTTTTCAAGTTCTGCGGGGTCAACATAGAATCGTCGCATAATTGTTTAATATTACGACAAGCTTTTGCTTGCAAATAATTTCGGGCAAATTTAACATCGAACTGTATTCCGCTGCGTGCAAATCCCCAAAATTCTTGACAACACGGGCATGTTAAGATAGTAGTTGTAAAGAGATTTTATTAAAGCTTTATATGGGCCTTTTCCAAGAGGAGGATTCCGGATGACGGAAAACAACGGTAAGGACAAAAATAAAAGCGTTATCGAACTTTCCGACATAGCCGTGGGGACGTCGCGGGAGGATGAACAGATAATCGAACTGACCGAGGACCTGGTAGACGAGGCCAGGAGCGCGATTTCAGGCGCCAGGTTTGATACGGACGATGAGGCGTCCGGTATAATTGAACTTGACGAACCGGTTGCTGAACCGATAGAACCCGAAAGCGAAAAGATCCCGGTTACTGACCAACAGCTTGAGGCGGCCATAGAGCGCGTGGTGGAAAGAAAATACGGAGAACGGATCGAGGCCTTAATCGATGAGGTGATCAGGCATAAAGTCACCGAAGAGATAGAGACTCTCAAGAACCTTATACTAAAGCAGGGCAAGGGGAAGTAATCGGGGAAGAACCGGGTACGACCGTATTAACGGACAGGAAAACAGGGGCTTGATTTTGAAGATGGGGGTTTGTCAGAATTCCCATCTTTTTGATTTTAAGAACAGAGCAAGGAGCTGGGAACAGGAAAAATGGAAGGCAAAAACCTGAACAAAGGTTATCAGGCAAAGGAAGTGGAAAACCGCTGGTACTCATACTGGGAAGAGCAGGGACTGTTTACGGCTTCCGAGGAATCGGACGGAAAACCGTTTTCAATAGTAATTCCCCCGCCCAATGTTACGGGCGTTCTTCACATGGGGCATGCTTTAAATATCACATTGCAGGATATTCTTTGCCGCTACAGGCGGCTTTGCGGCGATAATGTTCTCTGGCTGCCGGGAACAGACCATGCCGGCATTGCAACCCAGAACGTGGTGGAGCGCCAGCTTGCCGCAGACGGAAATGACAGGCATGAAATGGGCAGGAAGCGCTTTATCGAAGCAGTCTGGGAATGGCGCAGAAAATACGGCAGCGCCATTATCAGGCAGTTAAAATCCCTTGGCGCCTCGTGTGACTGGACCCGGGAGCGCTTTACCATGGACCAAGGGCTGTCAAGGGCTGTGCGCAAGGTTTTTGTGGATCTATATGAACAGGGGTTAATTTACCGGGGCAATTATATTATAAACTGGTGCCCAAGATGCAGTACCGCCCTTGCTGAAATCGAGGTGGAGCATGAAGAGCACGGCGGGTATCTTTATTATATACGCTACCCCTATGTAAAAGGGGAGGGAGGTCCTGTTGTTGCAACCACCAGGCCCGAGACCATGCTCGGAGATACCGCTCTTGCGGTTCACCCGGAGGATAATCGCTACAGTGATATTTCAGCAGACCGTGTCATCCTTCCTCTGATCGGCCGTGAGATCCCTGTGATCAGGGATGAATACGTTGACATGGAATTCGGTACCGGAGCCCTTAAAATCACACCCGCTCACGACCCAAACGACTTTATAGTGGGGGAAAGGCACGGCCTGGACCGCATAAAGGTCATCGGGGATGACGGGAAAATGACCGCGGAAGCGGGTGAATTTGTTGGTATGGACAGGTTTGAATGCCGTGAAGCCGTAGTTGAGGCTTTAAAAGAACAAGAGCTTCTTATAAAAATCGAGGATTATACCCACAGCGTGGGGCATTGCTACAGGTGCTCGACAATTGTTGAGCCGAATCTTTCCAGGCAGTGGTTTGTAAAAACCGAGCCTCTTGCAGAAAAAGCAATTGATGCGGTCAGGCAGTCACAAACCAGGATCATTCCGGAAAAATGGGAAAACGATTACTACAACTGGATGGAAAACATCAGGGACTGGTGCATATCAAGGCAGATCTGGTGGGGACATCAGATACCGGCCTGGACCTGTGAAGACTGCGGGGAACTTATCGTTTCCATGAATGATCCCGCAACATGTCCTGCCTGCGGCTCGGCAAATCTTGCCCGTGATCCCGACGTTCTTGACACCTGGTTTAGCTCTGCCCTGTGGCCGTTTTCAACAATGGGATGGCCTGAGAAAACAAAGCTGCTTGAAATTTTTTATCCCACCTCGGTTCTTGTAACCGGGTTTGATATACTGTTTTTCTGGGTGGCCAGGATGATGATGATGGGCCTGCATTTCATGGGGGAAGTGCCTTTTAAGGATGTTTACGTGCATGCCTTGGTCAGAGACGAGGACGGCAGAAAGATGAGCAAGTCATCCGGAAATGTTATCGATCCCATGGACATGATCGAAAACTACGGAACCGATTCGCTCAGGTTCACCCTTGCCGCATTTGCGGCCCAGGGAAGGGATATCAAGCTTTCGGAGAAAAGAATCGAAGGCTACCGCCACTTTATTAACAAGCTGTGGAATGCAGCCAGGTTTGCATTCATGCATATAACTGAACCGCATCCGAAGTTTGAAGAGAACTCGCTCGGTCTGGCTGATCGCTGGATCCTTTCGCGGCTCAGGCGCACAGCAGACGGCGCAAGAGACGCACTTGACAATTATCATTTCAATGACGGCGCAAACATTCTTTACAGATTCGTGTGGCACGAGTTCTGCGACTGGTATCTTGAAATTTCAAAGCCCGCCCTATACGGCAAGGTTGACGATACCGCGGCCAAAGGCGCCAGGGCGGCCCTGTGGCGGGTTCTTCATGACACCCTGATTTTTCTTCACCCCTTTATCCCGTTTGTTACAGAGGAGATATGGCACAAGCTTCCCGGTACCAAAGGCTCGATCATGACTGCGCACATCCCGGGCACTGATATTGCCTATCAGGAAATCCACATTGATCCCGGGGCCGAGGCTCAAATGGATCTGATCATGGGGGTTGTAACCGCTGTCAGAAATATCAGGGGGGAAATGAACATACCCCCCTCGGCATTGCTTTCGGTTCTGGTTCAATCCGACAGCCAGGACGTGCGCAATACCGTGGACAGACACGGGGACGTTATTGCCGCCCTGGCAAGGCTTGAGGAATTAAAAACAGAAAAAGCAGGTGAAAAACCCGGGGGAACGGCTACGGCCATTGTCGGGGATGCGACCGTTTCGGTTTATCTTGAAGGGGTTATCGATTTCTCAAAAGAGATCGAACGCCTGGAAAAAGAGATTGCAAAGATGGACAAGGAACTGGCGGGTTTGTCCAAAAAACTTGGAAACCCCGGTTTTTTGGCAAAAGCTCCCAGGTCCGTGGTGGAGAAGGTCCGCAGCCAGTACAACGAGGGTGCTGAAAAAATTGAAAAGCTCAAAACCAACCGGGACAGGATTAAATCCTTGGAGTCGGTGCAGTCATGACCGCCTTCCTAAATAATGTGCCGGGCAGCCTTCATGTTGAAAGACTTATTGAGCTTGCCATAGACGAGGATCTCGGTCACGGAGACATCACAACCGAAGCGCTCGGCATGGAGGAAAGTTCCGGCAGGGCCGTGATTGTTGCAAAGGAGCCGATGGTTGTGGCCGGCCTTGATATTGTAAGGCGCGTTTATGAAAAATTTGACAGCGGTGTTTTTTTCCGGCCCCTGATCCAGGACGGCCACAGGGTGCAGCCTGAAGCCCGGGTCGCCGAAATAAAGGCAAATATGGGAGCATTGCTTTCGGGCGAACGGATTGCCTTAAATTTCCTTCAGCGCCTTTCAGGCATTGCCACCAATGTCAGGAGGTATGCGGGGTTGATTCCTGATCTGCGGGTGCGGCTTACTGATACGAGAAAAACCACCCCGGGCTGGCGCGTTCTTGAAAAATATGCGGTCAGGGCAGGGGGCGCATTTAATCACAGGATGGGGCTTTTTGACGGGGTTCTTATCAAGGACAATCACATAGCGGCCTGCGGGGGCATCACACAGGCGGTTGAAAAGATCCGTGCCCGCGTGTCTCACCTGATAAAGATCGAGGTTGAAACGGAAAGTCTCGACCAGGTTAAAGATGCGCTGAATGCGGGTGCGGATGTTATAATGCTCGATAACATGAGCCGGGAGGATATTGAGCAGGCGGTGAAAATAATAGACGGCAGAGCACTGGTTGAAGTCTCGGGCGGGATAGACCTGGAAGGTCTTAGAGACCTGTGCAGCGCCGGAGTTGATATAATTTCCGCAGGAGCCTTAACCCATGCAGCCAGATCCGTGGATCTGGGCATGTACATAGAACCGGCAACATGATTCCCATTCGAGACACAATCCCTGCAAAGCATTACCCGGTGGTTACCCATGTCCTGATCGGCGTCAATGTGCTTGTTTTTCTGATCCAGCTTGGCCACGGCTCCCAGTTTCAGGAATTTGTTATTACCTACGGTCTGGTTCCTGCCCGTTATACGCTTGCCGATGTAGCGGTGCGCTTCACCTTTGCCCAGCAGGTTATTTCCCTGTTTTCATTCATGTTTCTTCATGGCGGATTTTTTCATCTAATTTTTAACATGTGGAGCCTTTATATATTCGGTGATAATGTTGAGGATCATCTCGGCTCCGCTTATTTCCTGGTCTTTTATATAGCGGCCGGGCTGGTGTCCGGCCTGTTTCATTTTATTACAGACCCGGTCTCCACAGTGCCGGTTATCGGGGCAAGCGGAGCTATCGCCGGTGTTATGGGCGCATATTTCATACTTTATCCTCATTCGCGGGTACTGACTTTGATCCCGATATTTTTTATTCCCTTTTTTGTGGAGATCCCGGCATTTTTTTTCCTGGGGCTGTGGTTTGTCCTCCAGCTTTTAAGCGCCGCCGGAGCCCATGCCCAGCAGGCCGGTATTGCCTGGTGGGCTCATATCGGAGGATTTGTCTTCGGGGTGGCAGCCTTGAAGATGTTTGCTTTTTTGCCATCGGACCGCACAAAGCAAGGATACCACCGCAGGGGCATCCGCCGGAAAACAAGCGATCGGCTTCAGGTTATCAGGCCCCCTGCAGGGGAGAGCTCTCTTGATTTATACGAAACACTCCGTGTTACTCCCTATGAAGCTGCGGCAGGCGCACGCAAGCTGGTCAACATTCCGCAGGGGATGCGTAACAAGATGTTTAGGGTGGTTGTTCCACCCGGGACAAAAGACGGCAGTGTGCTGAGGCTAAGGGGGCTGGGAAAGCGTGACAAGCAGGGAAGAACAGGCGACCTTTACCTGAAGGTTCGTATTGAACATCCCTGGTAAAAGGCTTTGCCGGTTCTTTTAAAATCAGGGCAGCAGAAGAGAAATTCGGTTTCTTCCCTTTTCCTTGGACATGTACATTGCCCTGTCAGCCCGACTGACAAATTCGTTTATTGATTCTCCAGGGTTATACTGGGTAACGCCAATACTGAGGGTAACTGGCGCAGTGCCCTCCGGCAGATTAAACTTTTGGGTTTTCACCTCGTTCATGATTCTTTTACACACCTTTACGGCATCCTTTGAATTTGTCTCCGGCAAAATCACGGTAAATTCCTCGCCTCCGTACCTGTAGGCTGTATCCATGTCTCGGATGAATTCGGATATCAGCTTGCCAAGATGTGAAAGAATCCGGTCGCCTTCGGGATGCCCGTATTTGTCATTGTACATCTTGAAATGATCAATATCGAGCAATAACAGGGAAAGCGGACGATCGTATCTTGTGTGTCTGTTGATCTCTGTTTCAACCTGTTGATAGAAATGCCTTGAATTATAAAGCCTTGTCAGATCATCGGTGATGGATAGTTTTTTTAGCGCGTCAAGCATCTGGATGTGCTCGCGCTCCAGGCGCCGCTCCCGAAGAAGGCGCTTTAAGCGCAGGCGCAGCTCTTCGAACTGAACCGGCTTCATCACAAATTCGTCCGCACCCTTCCTGATGGCCTCCTCGTAGAAATAGTCGTCTATATAGCCCGTCATTATGATTACGGCAGTATTATAACTCTTTTTTACCGTTTCCGTGAGCTCCAGCACGTTGGTGCTGCTTAGCATAATGTCGGTTATCATCACCTCGATGGGATATTGTTGCAAAAATTCAAGGGCCTCTTTAGCAGATTGCGCGGCAAAGGTCTGATAGTCGTGCTGGGACAGGTATTGTTCTATGGCGTCTCTGACCATAAAATCATCGTCAACCACAAGAATTTTTTCGCTCATTTACCTTCCGGTGTTTCATATTTATATTTTTATATTATAATCGAGAAAATTGCCGGCACGGCGCTTGACAGAGCCATGTGCGCCTGATAGAAAAATTTACTTTTGTCTTTTTATCCCAGAACAAAAAGGGAGTCAAACCTCACATTAAAAATAATAAAACCCAAACTCAATAAATCAATTTTATATGAAAAATATTCGGAACTTCAGCATAATCGCTCATATAGATCACGGAAAATCAACTCTTTCAGACCGTCTGATACAGACCACGGACATCGTCTCTAAAAGGGATTTCAGAGACCAGATGCTCGATACAATGGAGCTTGAAAGAGAGCGGGGTATTACCATAAAAAGCCAGACTATATGTCTTCCCTACACTGCCGCGGACGGAAACCTTTACTGGTTAAATCTCATTGACACTCCGGGCCATGTGGATTTTTCCTATGAAGTCTCCAGGGCCCTTGCAGCATGCGAAGGGGCCCTGCTCCTGGTCGACGCCAGCCAGGGCGTTGAGGCCCAGACAATTGCCAACCTGCTTCTTGCAATGGAAAACGGGCTTGAGATCATCCCGGTGATAAACAAGATCGACCTTCCCTCTGCCGATATCGATAAGGTTTTAACCCAGATAGACGATGAACTGGGCCTGGATCCCGACAGTACAATACTGGCTTCAGCCAAGGAGTGGAAGGGCATAGAGGAAATACTGGAGGCCATAGTTCACAGGCTTCCCCCTCCGCAAGGCGACCCGAACGCTCCTGCAAAGGCTCTTATTTTTGATTCCAATTACGATCCTTTCCGCGGAACAATCGTTCATTTCCGAATGTATGACGGCACAATAAAGCCGGGCGACAAAATAATATTCATGTCAAACAGGGCGGAATACACTGTTGAGGAAGTGGGCATTTTTCAGATAAAACGCGTAGCGCAGAAAAAGATAACCGCGGGCCGGGTCGGCTACATGATAGCGGGCATAAAGACGGTAAGCGACACCAGGTCGGGCGATACAATAACGTTAAAGGACCGCCCCTGCCACAGACCCATGCCGGGCTTCAAGGAGCCCAAGCCAGTGGTATTTTCATCCATTTACCCCGTGGATACGGACGAATACCCTGATCTGGCAACAGCCCTGGAAAAGCTCAAGCTAAATGACGCTTCCCTCGTATACGAGAAGGACACCTCTGCCGCACTTGGTTTTGGATTCAGGTGCGGCTTTCTCGGCCTGCTGCACCTGGAGATTGTACAAGCCAGGCTGGAGCGTGAATACGATTTGTCTCTAATTATAACCGCGCCCTCTGTGCAGTATGAAATCGGTCTTACCGACGGTACCACCATGATTATAGAAAATCCTGCGCATTTCCCGGATCCCGGTTCCATTGCTTATGTAAAGGAGCCTTATATAAGGGCTTCTGTCCTGACGCCTGATACATACATGGGCCAGGTGATGCAGCTTTGCCTGGAGCGTCGCGGCATAAACTCCAACTATCAGTATTTTGGCAGCGGCAGGATGGAGCTGATTTTTGAGATGCCTCTTGCAGAGGTGGTATACGACTTCTACGACCGCTTAAAAACCGTGACCCAGGGATACGGTTCCTTTGACTATGAGATGCTCGAATACAGGGAGTCCGATATAGCGCGCCTGGATATCCTTATAAACGGTGAGCGTGTGGACGCGCTCTCCCAGCTTGTACACAGGGACAAGGCCGTGTACAGGGCAAGGCAGACCTGCGAGAGACTGAAGGAGGAAATTCCGAGGCACATGTTTAAAATAGCCATACAGGGAGCCATCGGGTC
Source organism: Desulfobacteraceae bacterium (assembly GCA_021737565.1). Lineage (GTDB taxonomy): Bacteria > Desulfobacterota > Desulfobacteria > Desulfobacterales > Desulfosalsimonadaceae > Desulfosalsimonas. Next base: position 68,048 of record JAIPDS010000005.1, read on the forward strand.
CAAGGTGATTGCAAGGGAGACCATAAACGCCTATCGCAAGGACGTGACGGCGAAATGCTACGGCGGCGATGTCACCAGAAAGCGCAAGCTTCTTGAAAAGCAGAAAAAGGGTAAAAAACGCATGAAGATGGCAGGCGAGGTAATGATACCCCAGAATGCATTTTTGTCCGTGCTGAAAAGCAAGGAATGATGGCACCGTAAAAAGTCCAATATCTGCGTTACGCGCAATTTCTCAGAATTTCATCACGCCAACGGCGTGACTGCATTCTTCGAAATTGCGCAAGCCTTGATCTTGAACTTTTTACGGCGCCATCTAAAATCAGACT
>JAIPDS010000048.1 GCA_021737565.1 Desulfobacteraceae bacterium
CCTCCGAGCAGGCAGAATAAATTTATTATACAAGTAGGCTATGGCGCAAGAAACAATTTTTAATCAACCGGACATTTTTTAATCAACCGGACATTTCACTTGCTATGAAAACCGGACATTTCTAAATGCTATTGACATTATGTTGTCAAATTTATTGACAAAACCTGATTCCCCGGATAAAATTTCCCAATCAGGGCGGGAATTCTGAGCAGAGGTAAATGCTTTTCGCCGGGACTTGAAGCGCAAACAATCTGATAACATGCCAAAAATATGTGAATGCCGTGTCTGAACTTACACCTGTCCTAAGCGAGGAAGAAATCCGGAAAAGAGTCACAGATCTTGCACAGCGGATTTCAGCAGACTACAGGGATGAATCCCTGGTGATGATCGGTGTTTTAAAAGGCGCTTTTGTTTTTCTGGCCGATCTGGTCAGGCAGATGACCATTCCGGTTGAAGTTGATTTTATAAGGGCGTCAAGCTACGGAAAAGCAGACACTTCGTCCGGAAAAGTCAGCTTCTCAGACGATACGGGTACGGATCTGGAAGGAAAGCATGTACTTTTAGTAGAAGATATACTTGATACCGGCCGCACCATTGAGCGGCTGATAAAACGTTTTAAAGCGTATAACCCCAGAAGCGTAGGGGTTTGCGTGTGCGTGGATAAACCCGAGCGCAGGGAAAATGATTTTAAGGCGGATTATGTCTGTTTTTTAGTGGAAAAGGGTTTTCTCGTGGGATATGGTCTTGATTATGCGGAAAAATACAGGCACCTGCCCGCCATATATGCTTTGAAAAATTCAACAAGCGAGGAAGCGAAATGATTATAACCTGTGAGGCGTGCGGCACCAGTTACAAGGTAAAAGCCGACCTTATCAGCAAAGACGGCTCAACAGTTAAATGCTCCAGGTGTCAGCATATTTTTGTGGCCCACCCCCCCGCCGGGGAGCAGGAAACAAGTGCTCAAAGCCCTTCTGAAAGTGATATTTCCGCCGCGGATTATCCGCGCCCCCATACCGCCACGTTTTTCGAGGATGCGACCGAAACCGAGGATGCCCTTGACAGGCTTTTCACTGAGGAAGACGGAGAAGCACCCGGGGCCGGGGAAAAAGAAGATCTTGAGAGTGAAGCCGGTCAGGAGTTTGAACCGGAAATTGATGATGAAGATTTGTTTGCGGACTTTGAAAGAGAGTTTGAAGAAGAGTTGGAGCCTGAAGAAAAAGAGCTTGCAATGGCCGACCTGGAATCAGGACAGGAAGAAATCGGACTTTCGGACCTGGAGCCGGGCGATTCGGAGATCAGCTTATCCGATCTGGAATCCGGGGAACAGGAAATCAGTTTTTCCGACCTGCAGGGCGCGGAACAGGAGATCAGCTTTTCGGAGCTTGAAACCGTGCAAGAAGAGATCGGTTTATCGGATCTGGAGCCGGAGTCTGAAACTATCAGCCTTTCAGCCCTGGAAACCAGAACCCAAAGGGCGGGAGAATCTTACTTTGACGACACTGTTCAGGAAGACTTCGACCTGGACCTTGAAAAGGAGATATTTGAAAGATCCACCGCAACCCGCACCACTTTTTCGGACAGAACAATCCCTGAGGATACCCGCCTTACAGACGTCACTTTATCTGACCTCGAGTTTAAGGGTGAAGAGGTCTGGATGGCGGACCTGGAACTGGTAACACAAGAGATCGGTTTGTCGGACCTGGAGGCCGAAGAGCAGCAAATCGATTTCTCGGAGCTGGAATCAGGGGCAGGCTCTGAGCCGGAGATCATGGCACTGTCGGAACTGGAGACGGTATCAGAAGAGGAGCCGGAGAAACAGCCCGAACCGGCCGTAATGGAAGAAACGGCCGAGGCGGCCGAGGCAGCCGAAAAAGGGCCGGCCCTTGCAGACACGGGTGAAGAAGAATTTGATTTTGACCTTGATCTGGAAGAAGAGGAGCTGGAGAGCGGGGAGGAAGAGGAAACCGATCTGGATTTGGATGATTTGGATCTTGACCTGGATCTGAGCCTGGAAACCGAAGAAGAGATGAAAACAGAGCAGGAAGAATTTGATCAGACCGGGGCCGAACCAGAAGTCGAGGAAGAACCGGAAGTCGAGACCGAGCCCGAAGTCGAGGAAGAGCCCGGGGAAAAATCAGCCGATGATGAGCTGGAGCTGGGAATTGAACTCGAAGAAGAGGAAGATTTCGAGTCAGCGGAACCTGAAGAGCCGCAAGTTTCCGGGGAGGAAGAAAGCAGGGACTTTGATTTCGGCTTAGAAAAACAAGAGGCCGAATCCGAAAAGGGCGGATCAGAAGAAGAACTGTTTGAATTCGATCTGGGCTTAGAAGAGGAAGAAAGCAGGGATCTCGGCCCGGCGCTTGAAACATCACCTGAAACCGGGGCCGGCGGCACGGAGGAAGAGGATTTTGATATTGACCTTTCCACAATGCTGGAGGAGGCAACCCAGGAGGAACGCACGACAGAAGAAGATATTTCCCTGGAGCCGGTGGAGGATAAAGACGAATATACATACGAAGATTTTGAACCACCCGAGGATGTAGAAAAGACCAGGCCAGAGTCTGCAGATACCATTGAATACGGCAGCGGCGACACAGCCGGCCCGGCCGAAGAAGAACTCTTTGCCAAACAGCCTTACCGGGCCGCGGCGCCTCTTCCGGCCGAAGGCAGGGGCCGGGCAAGGAAAATTCTTACAGTTTTTGCCGCCTTGATTGTCCTGGTCCTGGCGGCAGGAGGTGCATATCTGTATCTTACCGGCCAGCAGCTGCCCGGCCTGGGACAGCCTCCGGCACCGGATCCCGGCAATATGCGTATTGCCGTGTCTTCACCAAATTACCGTATAGTTGAAAACGAGCAGGCAGGCAGGCTCCTGGTTGTTTCAGGCACGGTTACCAACCGGTATGATCATCCCCGCAGCCATATTCTGCTCAGGGCAAATCTTTTTGACGGTGCCGGCAACAGGGTGGGCAGGGCAGCAGCTTATTGCGGAAACATATTTGAAGAAAGCGAGCTTAAGACCCTGGATACAGAAAGTATCAACAACCGGCTTACCCGCAGGCAGGGAGAAGGAGGGGCAAACACAGGCGTCGGCCCCGGCCGGAGCGTGCCATATATGATAGTGTTTTCCGACCTGCCCGGGGAAATGGAAAGCCTTACGGTTGAAGCTCTTTCATCGGATAAAGCACAATAGCCGGCCTCGTGTTTTTGTCTTGACTTGGCATCCGCCGTATTGGTATATAACTATCTTTTTTAACACGACGGCTTTTAATGGCATGTTTCCCGGAAAAGCATATATGGCGATGTAGCTCAGTCGGTCAGAGCATGCGGCTCATATCCGCAGCGTCCGGGGTTCGAATCCCTGCATCGCCACCAGATTATTTCAAATGTATTAAGCCTCTCTGTGCAGCGCCGGAGAGGCTTTTGTGTTTATAAGGATGGGTTTGCGATGATACTTACAGGGTTTGAAAAAATCGTGGAGGGACGCATCCTGGCCGCTCAGCGAAAAGGGGAATTCGACAATCTGGAAGGTGCGGGCAAGCCGCTTGAGCACGAGGATTTAAGCAGGATTCCCCAGGAATTGCGCCTTGCTTACAAGATACTTAAAAACGCCGACTGCCTTCCGCCGGAAATAGAGCTGAGAAACGAAATCGTCCGCACTGAAAAACTCCTGGAAGGCATGGCGGACGAGGCCTTACGGTACCGGACGTTAAAGAAGCTAAATTATCTTATAATGAAGCTGAACATGATGCGCGGCGGATCAACGGCCCTGGAAATCCCCCAGCACTACGAGCACAAGGTGGTCGAGCGCCTCTGCGGGGAGAAGAAGAAATAATCGCCGGGCAATACACGCAGGCAAAACCAAGGCTGGTTCAATGAGAAAGCTTAACGTGGCCCTGCTCTCAGGGGGAACATCAGGTGAGCGGGAAATTTCTTCAAAGGGCGGGGACCGGGTCTATGAAGCGCTTGACAAGGCCGTATACAACGTGATGTGCTATGATCCGCGTACCGATCTTGCACGTCTTGCCGCAGACGCCCGGCAAATCGACGTGGCCCTGGTAATTTTGCACGGAGTGCCCGGCGAGGACGGAACGATCCAGGGCATGCTCGACCTGCTGGAAATCCCTTACCAGTGCACCGGGGTCATGGGCAGCGCTATTGCCATGAACAAGCTGGTGTCAAAATTTTTCTACGAGAAAGCAGAAATTCCCGTGCCGAAATACGCAAGCTGCATACGCGGGCAATATATTGATGCCGGGGCAATAATCGGCCGGCTCGGCCTGCCCCTGGTGATAAAGCCAGCAAGCGGGGGCTCAAGTCTTGGCATGAGTATTGTAAGGTCTGCTGACGAATTTAATGCAGCGCTTGTTTCGGCCTTTTCCTGCGATGATACTGTGATTTCAGAACAATACCTGCAGGGCACGGAAATAACAGGCGGCGTGCTGGGAAATCATGAACTCGAAGCCCTCCCTATTGTGGAAATCGTGCCAAAGGACGCGCACGAGTTTTTTGATTACAGGGCAAAGTACACTCCGGGCGAGACAGAGGAGATCTGCCCCGCCCGTATTGACGACTCTCTTGCCCAAACAGCCCGCAGCCTGGCAAAAGCAGCGCACCGGGCCTTGTTCTGCAAGGGCTGCAGCAGGACCGACATGATTATCAGCAACGGTCGTATCCACGTTCTGGAGACCAACACCATACCCGGAATGACGCCCGTAAGCCTTCTGCCCCTGGCGGCACAGACAGCGGGCATGACCTATTCACAGCTTTTGGACAGGCTCATTGAGCTGGCCCTGGAAAAGCCCGGTTTCCCGGAAAAGCCGGCAGAAGAGATAACCCATTGTTTTGTCAGGGAGAAAAAACATACATGAAAATTCTTATCCTAGGCGGCGGGGGCAGGGAGCATGCCCTTGCCTGGAAAATCGCACAGAGCCAGGAAGTAGAAAAGGTTTTTTGTGCACCGGGCAATCCCGGAATCGCGGAGGTTGCCGAGTGCGTTGATATTTCCGCAGAACGCATTAAAGATCTTGTCTCATTCGCCTCTGAGAAAAAAATTGACATGACCGTGATCGGCCCGGAAGCCCCTCTTGCGGCCGGAATAGCAGACGCCTTTGATGCGGCGGGGCTCTGCGTGTTCGGACCCACGGCTGCCGCCGCGGCCATAGAGGCGAGCAAGTCCTATGCAAAGCAGTTGATGGAAAAATACAACATTCCCACTGCCAGGGGGCGTATTTTTACAGACCATGACGCGGCCCGCAGGTACGCTGAAAAACACCCTCTCCCTGTTGTGATAAAGGCGGACGGCCTGGCAGCGGGCAAGGGTGTATCCGTGTGCAGAACCCGAAAGCAGGCCGCAGACGCGCTCAAACGCATGATGGTGGACAAGGAATTTGGCGAGGCAGGAAGCACAGTTATTATAGAAGAATGCCTGTCGGGAGAGGAGGCTTCTTTTATAGCTTTTACGGACGGAAAAAATCTGCTTCCCCTTCCCTCGTCCCAGGATCACAAGCAGATCTATGACGGGGACAAGGGGCCGAATACCGGCGGCATGGGCGCATATTCACCCGCGCCAGTGGTGGATGCGGTGATGCGCAAAAAAATAATGGAGCAGGTCATGCAGCCTTCGGTTCGGGCTCTTGCAGCAGAAGGCAGGCCTTACAGGGGTGTTTTGTACGCGGGTCTTATGATAGAAAAAGACCGGGTCAAGGTGGTGGAGTTTAACTGCAGGTTCGGCGACCCCGAGACACAGCCCCTTTTGATGCGGACAAGATCAGATATTGTGCCGGTGATGAAGGCTGCGGCCATGGGTGCCGGCCTTGAAAACCACAGCCTGGATATTGACCCCAGGCCCGCGGTATGTGTTGTTATGGCTGCCAAGGGATATCCCGGCCCTTATTCAAAGGGCAGGAAGATAAGCGGCATAAGCAACGCAAAGCGCATGAAGGACGTAGAAGTCTTTCATGCCGGAACAGCCCGTAAAGACGGCTCGGTCGTTACAGCCGGAGGCAGGGTTCTCGGGGTGACAGCCCTTGGCGATGACATAGAAAACGCGGTGTCCCGGGCCTATGAGGCTGCGGGCAAGATATCCTGGAAAGGCGAGCACCACCGCACCGACATAGGCAAAAGGGCCCTGGCGCGAAAATCAATTGCCCCTGCGGTTGGAATAATCATGGGAAGTGATTCGGATCTTTCAGTTATGATGGCTGCGGCCGAACTTTTAAAAAAATTTGACGTCCCGTATGAAATGACCATAGCCTCGGCCCACCGCACTCCCGGCCGGGCCGGAGAATTTGCCGCAACCGCCCGTAAAAGGGGCATAAAGGTCATTATTGCCGGTGCAGGCTATGCAGCCCACCTGGCCGGAGCCATGGCCGCGCATACCACCCTGCCGATCCTTGGGGTGCCCATTGATTCTTCGGCTTTGAGCGGTTTTGACGCCCTTTTGTCAACAGTTCAGATGCCGCCGGGAGTGCCGGTTGCCACCATGGCGGTGGGCAAGCCAGGGGCAAAGAACGCGGCTGTCACAGCGATACAGATTCTGGCCTTGTCAGATCCGGATCTGGAAAAGCGCCTGGCAGATTACAAGGCCGCAATGGCTGACGAGGTCAATAAAAAGGCGGGGAGCCTTGACGGATAAGACCCGTATTGCAAGGATTAATCCCGCGGCTCCGGATCCCGCCCTTATAAGGCGGGCAGCTGAAATAATAGCAGGCGGCGGCCTTGTCATATATCCGACAAGGAATCTTTACGGGCTGGGGGCTGATGCGAAAAACCGCGAGGCGGTTAAAAGGGTCTTTGAGATTAAAAAACGGGAGCTGAAAAATCCGGTGTCTATACTGATTTCAAGCAGGCGGGATGTTTACGTGTATGCAGAAGACATCTCCGAGACTGCGGAAAGGATCATAAACCGGTTATGGCCAGGCGGTATAACCCTGGTTTTTAAGGCAAAGCCTGGGCTGCCAGATATACTGACCGCCGGCACTCAAACCATCGGCATCCGTCTGCCCGCACACCCCGCGGCCTCGGCCCTGGCAAAGGCCGCGGATGCTCCGGTTACGGCAACCAGTGCAAACCTGGCAGGAGACCACGGCCCGGGCCGGATAAGCGACATAGATAAGGACCTGATAAAAGCCGTGGACCTGGTTCTTGATGCCGGGACCCTGGAGCCGGGAGACGGCTCCACCATTCTGGATGTGACATGCGAGCCCCCGGAGATTCTGAGACACGGCAGAGTAACATCGGCGGCCCTGTGGGCTCTGTTGGAGGAGGCTTAGCAATGAGAAAAAAGCATAATCCGGAGACAGACAAATGAATGCCAGGCAGCACAGCCTTTCAGAAGGCGCGTTATATACGGACATGTACGAGCTTACCATGGCCCAGCTTTTCTACCGCATGGGCATGCATGAAATGAAAGTGCATTTCGAGCATTTTTTTCGCAAATACCCCGACTACGGCTCTCACCAGGCAGGCTACTGTATAAACGCAGGCCTGGAATGGTTTGTGGACTGGCTGAAGTCTGTGAGGTTTACGAAAGATGACCTGGATTGCCTCCGCGGCCAAAAGCGCCGCAGCGGCGAGCAGATGTTTGCGGATGATTTTTTGAAATGGCTTTCAAAACAGTCGCCCATGGAGGGCTTTACGGTACAGGCAGTGCCGGAGGGCCGGGTGGTGCATCCTGACGTGCCTCTTACCGTAATACAGGGCCCTTTTGCAATGGCCCAGATCATGGAGACGTCTCTTTTAAACAGGCTTAATTTCCAGACCCTTATCGCCACAAAAGCCGCCCGGGTGCGCGAAGCGGGCTGCAGGCGGCTGATGATTGAGTTCGGCTTAAGAAGGGCCCAGGACCGGGGCGGGAATGCTTCCACCAGGGCAGCCCTTATAGGCGGGGCTGATTTTTCCTCAAACGCGGGAATGTCCTGCGCCCTTGGCTATCCTCCCAAGGGCACGCACGCCCACAGCATGATACAGGCCTTCATGGCTCTGGGCGAAGGGGAGCTTTCCGCATTCAGGGCTTATGCGGACATATATCCCGACGACTGTCTTTTGCTGGTAGACACCATAAATACCCTGGAAAGCGGAGTTCCAAACGCCATAAAGGTTTTTGAGGAGCTTCGCAAAAAGGGTCACGAGCCGGTGGGCATACGCCTGGACTCCGGAGACCTGGCCCATCTGGCTATTCAGGCGGCAAAGATGTTAAACGATGCGGGGTTTGAGGATACTGTGATACTGCTGAGCAACCAGCTTGACGAGATGGTGGTCTGGCAGATAATAAGCCAGATCCGCGAGGAGGCCGGAAGATACGGAATGGATGCGGATCATCTTATAAACCGTCTTGCCTACGGGGTGGGAACCCGGCTGGTGACCTCCCGGGGCCAGGGAGCCCTGGACGGGGTTTACAAGCTTACTGCAGTGGAGAAAAACAGCAGGTGGATACCCGCTTTAAAGCTTTCCGAAACCCCTGAAAAGATTATTAATCCAGGGTTTAAACATGTATGGCGGGTGTATAACGGCAGGAATCATGCCACGGTGGATCTGCTGGGCCTTCAGGACGAAGACCCGGAACAGATGGAGCCCCTGGAGCTACGCCATCCAACCGACCGGGAGACCTGGCGTATAATCGGCAAAAACAATATCGGCAGGATTGAACCCCTGCTTGTCGACATTGTAAGGGACGGAGAAATGGCCTATGAGCCAGAGTCCATAGAGGAAATGCGAAAAAGGCGTGATCACGACCTGGACCGGCTCGATCCCGGCGTAAAGCGTCTTGTAAACCCTCACATCTATCACGTATCCCTTACGCCCAAGCTGTGGAACCTAAAGCGAGACCTTATTAAAAAGAAAGGAAACGGAATAATACTCTAAGATCATTCTTGCATTTTATTTGCTGTTTGGGTATTTTTGATCCTACATGTGTGCCGGAGTGGTGGAATTGGTAGACGCAGAGGACTCAAAATCCTCCGGGCCCTGTGCCCTTGCGGGTTCGAGTCCCGCCTCCGGCACCAGTCAATACTCTTTCTCTGTTGCATCACCCCTCTGCCTGCCTGTATTCCGGAACAATTTCAGAGAATATCCGCCTGATTTCCTGGGCATCCTGAGCTTGCGCGGCTTTTGTCAACGCGTCGATTTTTTCCTGAAGGGTTGCAAGATCGCATTCAGAGCTTTTTATCACCATTATTTTTTCATGCGAGGTCGGCAGAGTGGCTTCGTCGTCTGTGATCAGTTCCTCGCAAAGCTTTTCCCCGGGACGCAGCCCTATAAAATCAATTCCTATTTCCTTTTCCGGCTCGAAACCCGACAGGCGAATCAAATCCCGCGCCATGTCAAGAATCCGAACGGGCCGGCCCATGTCCAGGATAAAAATCTCCCCTCCATGCCCCATGCCTCCGGCCTGCAGGATTAACTGGCAGGCCTCCGGAATCATCATAAAGTACCTGGTCATATCCGGATGCGTCACTGTCACAGGCCCCCCTCTTTCTATCTGCTTTTTGAAAAGGGGCACCACGCTGCCCTCGCTTCCAACCACGTTGCCGAAGCGTACACTTACAAACCTTGGTGTTTGTATATGCCCGCTGCCGTTCTGGTTTTGTATCAGCATTTCGGCCACCCGCTTGGAGACTCCCATTATATTGGCAGGCCTTACAGCCTTGTCTGTGGAGACAAAAACAAAGCGTTCAACTCCGTATTTTTTGGCCGCCTCGGCCAGGTTGGCCGTGCCCAGTATGTTGTTTTTCACAGGGGTCCAGGGTTGATTTTCAAGCATGGGAACGTGCTTGTAGGCTGCCGCGTGAAACACGGTCTGCGGTAAGTACTGAGAAAAAGCTTTTTCCACCTGCCGGGGATCCTGTATGTCTGCAAGAATGGGTACTATTTCTGTAAACTTAAAGTCGCTGCGAAGCTCCATTTCAATGTGGTAAAGAAGGTTTTCCCCCCGCTCAAACAGCAGCAGGGTTTTGGGCTGATATCGGCAGATCTGCCGGCACAGCTCGGAGCCGATCGAACCCCCGGCACCCGAGACCATTACGCACTGGTCGTAAAGATAGGCCCCGATTTTTTCCTTGTCCAGCCGGACCGCCTCGCGGCCCAGAAGGTCACTGTATGCCACGTCCCGGATTGAGCTGTAGGTAACGCGGCCGTCAATCAGTTCGCCCATGCTGGGCACGGTCTTGTACGGAATTTCGCTTTTTTTGCAGTGTTCAACTATCCGCCGCATCTGTTCTCCGCGGGCGGAGGGCACGGCGATTAATATTTCGTCGGCCTTTAGCTTTTCGGCAACAGCGGGAAGCTCTTCCACTGATCCGCGCACCGGGACGCCGTGGATTTTTTTGCCGATTTTTGTTGGATTGTCGTCTATGAATCCTACGACCTTGTATTTGAGGTGGGCATTGTCGCGGATTTCGCGGAACATCTTTTCACCGCAGTCGCCCGCGCCGATTATGAGAAGCTTTTTCTGGTCTGCCGGGACATGAATAAGGCGGCCCGCGATATTTTTCATGACTTCCCGCGGGTTCATGCCCTCTGTGATGCTTTCAAAATAAAACCGGACTGCAACCCTGAAGCCAGAGATCAGGATAACGGTCAAAAGCAGATCAATGATAAATACGGATCTGGAATATCCGGCAAACCGGTTAATAAGAAGCAAAAGAAATATAATTAACAGGGTGCTTGCAAAGGCTGCCTTTATTACGTTTATCAGATCGGCAATGCTGGTATAGCGCCACATGCCGTGATAAAGATCAAAAAAGTAGAAAAGCGCCGGTTTGATAATAAGGGCCACCGGCAGAACCTGAAAGAAAAGCGACCAGTGGCGGCCGGGTATATCAAGCTCAAAGCGGATCAGGTATGCCGCATAAAGGGATACGGCAATGAGAGCGATATCTGCAAAAAGAACAATATAGAAGTTTTTTTGTATTTTTTTCATTTGTTTTTCAAAAACACCTGTTAATAAAACCTGCTCTTTTTTACCGCAGATCTTTCTGTAACAGGTTCCTGTTCATATATCAATGACATACATAGTTGTTTCAGGCATAATCACTTCCCCGGTTTCCCGGCGTTAAAAAGGATCGCAGTCCCGGCTATCGGAACATAGGCAATAATCAGCCCAAAAATCCCGTCAACCAGCCCCGCAGTCACAAGGGCGGCCACCGGGAGGAGCCACAGCAGGTTGATTGCCCCAAAAGCCAGTGATACTGGCCAGTGAGCGCCGTATTTGCGGGCTGCGTGTTGATAGGCATGGCTTCGGTGTGCCTGGTAGAATTTTTCCCGCCTCCAGATCCTCCGCAAAAGGGTTATTGTTGCATCCACTATAAAGGCGCCGAGCAGAATCAGCCATGCCCAGAATAATTCGGGGGATATCCATGCTGCCTGGATGGAAAGCACGCCGAGCAGGATTCCAAGAAAGCCGCTTCCTGCATCACCCATAAATATGCGGGCCTTTGGAAAATTCCAGAACAAAAATCCCGCTGCCGCACAGGCAGCCAGTACAGGCACGGTCCAGAAAAAATCATTTCCCCCGGAAAGCAGCCATAAAGCCACCCCGCCCGCGCATACTGTAATGGCTTCAATGCCGGCAATCCCGTCAATACCGTCCATGAAATTGTAGAGATTCAGCAGCCACACCAAGTATAGCAGGGCCAGTGTATTTAGGATCAATCCCGGATTTATCTGCATGCCGGCCAGGGATAGCTGCGGCAGTCCGCCCAGCCAGAAAAGCGCCCAGCCCGCTGCAATAAAATGCCCTGCAAGACGAATCCGGGCCGGGATGTCTTTTCGATCATCTGTCCAGCCGATAATTGCCACCAATGTCCCGGCACCCAGCAGGGCCCAAAAAAAAGAAGCCGGCATATAGCCGGCTGCCTTCAGAAAAATCAGGCCGGCAAGAATGCAGAGAACGATTGCAGCCCCGCCGCCCCTGGGCGTGGGCACGCAATGAGAGCTTCGCTCGTTTGGAATGTCCATTAAGCTGCGGGCCAGGGCATAGCGACGAAAAGAGCCGGTAAGCATCAGGGAGCCCGCGGCTATGAATATAAAAAAAAGCCAAAGGATCATCTTTATTGTTTTCTTTTAAAGTTGTTTATTCATTTACAAAGCTTGCGGCAGCATCTTTTATGGCTTTGTCAGCACAGACCGGCGGCTGCCAGTTCAATGTATCGCATGTATGGGAAATATCCACTTGCAGGGAGCCGGTTAATTTTTCCATTTCCCTGGGTTTTCCTGTCATTAGTCCGGCCAGGCGCAGCAGTGCCGGCGGCACAGGCACAAGCCTTGCCGCACAGCCTATGGCATCCGCCAGTTTTCTGATCAGTTCGGGGGTGGAAAGATCCCGCCCGTCTGATACCAGGAAAGTCTTTCCTGGTGCCGCGGGATGTTTAATACACGCTGCGATTAAATCAACCAGGTTGTCTACAGCAGCCAGGCTCCGCTTGTTTCGGACTGCGCCCAGGGGAAGGGGAACGCCTTTTTGCACCATCTTTGCAAGGCGTGCAAAGTTGCCCGGCGCTCCAGGCCCGTAGACAAGCACAGGACGAATAATTACAAGCTCCATTCCTGTTTCTTGTGCAAGCCTGCCCAGTCCCTGTTCCGCCTCCAGCTTGGATACCGCATAGGGCTCCAGGGGGTTTGGCGGGTCATTTGCCGTAAACGGCCGCAACGACCTGTTTCCGTTAACCCCGATTGAACTCATAAAGACAAACCGTTTTACCCCCGCCCGCACAGCCTGTTTTCCGAGATTAAGAGAGCCTTTGACATTGACTTTACGAAAAAGCTCCAGAGCATTGTCTTCTGCTTCGTTTAGCACATGGGCGCGCGCTGCAAGATGCACCACCGTATCAACACCTGCCAGGGCATCATCCCAGGGGGTGTTTTCGTTTATATCCCTGCAGGGAACCGATTCTGTTTTACGATTTTTCGTAAATGCATTATCTTTCGTTCTGCCGGGCATGACTCTTAGCTGCAAGTCCTTGTTTTCCGCAAGGTATTCAACGGCCCGCCTTCCGATAAATCCGCCTGCCCCGGTTATGAAAACACGCATTTTCAGTTTTGCCCGGCCAGTTGTTTATAAACAGCAAGGGTCTTTTCTGCCATGCGCTCAAAAAGAAAATTCTTTTCAAAACTGCGGCGTCCGGCAAGCCCCATTTGTTTTCTTTGCTCAGGGCTGCAAAGAAGGGTTTTTATCCTGTCGCGCAAAACATCACTGTCCATACGGGGTACAAGATAGCCGGTCTCCCCGTTTTTAACCGCCTCTGATACTCCTCCCACGGCAGATGCAATCACCGGCAGACCCGCGCGCATGGCCTCTAGTATACTTCGGGGAAACCCCTCCCATTTTGTTGCCAATACAAAGATCTGCGATTTTGCCAGCAAATTCTCCACGTCATCCCTAAGGCCGAGGAAATTAACGCGCCTGCTTAAACTCAGAAAATCCGAAAGTTTGCGCAGTATTTGCTCTTTTGGCCCGTCTCCTATAAGGTCCAGGGTCCAGTTGTAATCTTTCAAATTTGAAAGAGCGGAAAATAAAGTGGCATGATCCTTTTGCTCATCAAGCCTTGCTATCATTGTTATCTTTACGGGTCCCTGATTTCTTCCGGGTTCTGAGAAATGCTTTGTATCCGGCATACCGTTATGAATGGTGATGATCTTTTTTTCAGGACACAAGCCTGCATCAAGGGCCAGGGCCCGGTCATAATCAGAAACCGTTATAATTCGGTCGGTGAACGGAACGGCAATTTTTTCCAGTATTTTTGATATATATGCCCTTACTGGTGATATGCCTTCGGTAAAAGACCATCCATGGGCGGTAAAAACCGTGGGCACATCTGTGCCGAGTGAGGAAAAACGCCCGAGAAGTCCCGCTTTTGCGGAATGAAGCGAAAGTAAATCAGGCTTCTGCTGCCGGAGAATTCTGCAAAGCTCCATCAATGCGGAAATATCTTTTGCCGGGCTGATCGGTCTTCCCAAAAACCGGCAGTTTATGTACGGGATATTTTTTTGGGCAAGATGCCGGCAAAAAACGCCGTATCCGCCCACTGCCACAATTGCATCATGTCCCTCTTCCCTCATCCATTTGGCCAGATCCGCAACATGAACATGCGCGCCGCCGATGGTATCAGACCTTGTAATACAATAAAGAACCTTCATAAACACCCGCTTTTAATTCAAAAGCCCGTTTTCGGCCTTTCAGTCATTATTTCCTGGTATAACGCCTCATATTTATTTATGATTTTCGACAGCTCAAAATGCTTTTCAATTCTTTTGCGGGCCTTAAAGCCGAGCTGTGCCCGCGTTTCAAAATCTGAATCCAGAAGTTCCTTGCAGGCCCCTGCAAATGCGTGCGGATCTTTTGGCGGAACAATTCTGCCGGTATCACCGACAATGGCTGCTGAATCGCCTGTGTCTGTTGCCACGCAGGGCACTTCGCAGGCCATGGCCTCTCCCAGAATGTTTGGAAACCCCTCGCCAAAAGCAGATGACAGACAGGCAAGATCCAGGGCTACGGTCAGCCTGGGAATATCGGTTCTCGGGCCCAGCAAAAAAAACCGCTCAGAAAGCCCCGCATCCCGGATCCATTTGCAAAGCATTGGATTGTCCCGGTCAACATCTTTTCCGCAAAGAAGAAAATAAGCCTTTGTCCCCCAATCTGTGAGCGTTTTTGCTGCCCGGACAAATGTGGCGTGATCTTTCTGGGGATCAAACCTTGCAACCATGCCCAGCAGCAGGGCGTCTTTGCTTATTCCAAGCTCTTTTCGCACAGACAGGCGGGCCTCCTTGTCCGGCCGGAACGCCTCCAGATTAAACCCGTTTGGAATTACTGTCATTTTGCTTTTTTCATAGCCGATTCCGGCATGGATACGCCTGGAAGATTCAGAGCAGCAGATTATTTTTTCCGGCAGCCTGCCGGAGAAAAGGGCGCAGGCGCGGGCTGTAAGAATGGTGGTTTTTTTGTTTGCCCGCGGATCAAGGTTGCTGTGCCGGATATTCCATATAATCGGTGCTCTGCTGCCTATCCTGCCCGCTATTGCGCCGATAAGATCGGAATGATACATCCAGGTCTGAACAATTGCGGGCCGCCCCCTGCGAATCAGGCGTATAAGTTTCCAAAGACCTTTGGGGGCAGGTATTCCCCTGGGCATGTTAAGGGCTGTAACAGGAATTCCAAGGTCTTTGATTTGGTTTGTCAAAGGCCCCTTGTCCGTAAGTGAAACCACCCGGCATTGAAACCGGCTTTTGTCAATGCCGGAGAAAAGTTTATAGAGCATGGTTTCCGCCCCGCCGGTGGAAAGCCCTGTTATAATATGCATTATTTCAATTGGTTCTGTAGAGGAGGCTACATGGATGTCTGCAAAACGGTGCTTTGCATTCACTCTGGCACCTCGCTTATTACCTTTTCCGCTCTGGCTCGCCATGTAAAGTTGTTTAAAAAGATCTCAAGAGCTTTTTCAGCCAGCTTTTCTCTGATTTCAGTGTTGTTTTTCAGGCATCTGATTGCCTGGATCCAAGCACTAGTATCGTCTGGAGGGCAAAGCAATGCGTTTTCCCCGTGAGTGAGTACTTCCCGCAATGCAGGTAAATCAGAACTAACAATGGGTCTTCCGCTGGCCATATATTCAAAAACTTTAAGCGGGGATGTCCACATAGCAATGTTACTCTGCGGGTTGCTGTGCGCGGCAACAATCTTTTGGGTCGGCAACAACACAATATCAAAAGCTTTGAGATAATGGAAAGTTTTATTGTGTGAAACAAATCCATGAAAAAATATATTCTCACAATCTGCGCATTTGGTTTTCCAATACACAAGATCCTGTTTAAGGCCGCCGACAATTTGAAAGTCCGCCCAGGGGGCTTGACGGGCCAGCTTTGAAATCAGTTCCATCCCCTTCCCCTTGTATAAATGCCCCACGTAACCCACCTGCAGCCGTTTTCCCTTGTTGGTCAGTCTTACAGGTGGAATGTCCTCCGGAACAGGATCAGCTCCATCCGGTGCCACTAAAATTTTCCCGGAAATTTGGGGATAGTTGGATTCGTAGTAGGCCTTCAGCGCGCTGGTGATCACAACAATTTTGTTCAGATCCACATTCCATGGTTTGGTTTGTAAAATATTGTCAAAAAAAAACCTGGTCCCCGGATTGGGAGAGTGAGATTCAAAAATGGTATACACCCCCATGCGGGCGGCCATAGCACCCGCGATTAAATTGCGGCAATAAGCAATATCCGCATTCATCTTCCATGCCTGTCTGGCTGCAAGATATCCATGGATAAATCTTCCTCCTTTGACAGGGGGCTCAAATAACTTCTTTAATTCAAAGCATTTTTCTACCCCGTAGAAGGCAAACACATCTTCAATCCCTGCTTCAAGATCATTTTTTTTGTTAGGAGCAAACAGTTTTACTTCATGACCGTTTTTGGCGAAAGCTTGGCACATTTTCATAACATGAATGCTGTTTGCCGTGCGTGAGGGGATTGCTGAAGAGGAGAGATAGGCGATTTTCATTGTCTATAAAAGCCCTTGAGGCAATAAAAGCAAAGTATTTCAGACACCGCCCTGTCTACGGAGCTCGGAGTTTAGCTTCCAGATTGGATAAAGTACTGGCAGCAGGTTAGCGGACATGCGATATTGCCATCGATCATCATATGTAAGCCTTGTGCGTTTGGATGTATTATTTTTCATCCGGTTGCCAAAGACATCATGAACGACTGCCTCCTTGAGGCTGTCTATCCAATTTTCCTCTGTTTCTTCGATTTCGGAAAAAGCTGCAATTCTGGATAATTGGGCATCAGTCTGGAATATAAGGGATTCATAAGAAACAATCTGAAAGCCCACGCTATTCTTCTTTAACAGATGCAGAATTCTCTTTTGGGTTTTCCACCAATACAGCATTGACAAAGATATCGAACGTGAAGTTCTTCCTTTGCGTTTTCGGGTAGTTTCATCCGAAACCGCCCATCCTCTCACGTCCCTGACAAGAAAAATCACCCGAAGACCTTCAATCAAATTTTGATGTTCGAGTTTCAGCCAGGGATGGATAGAATGTATGGATTTGGAAGAGTCTATCCAATGACTCGCATTTGGGTAAAGTGATGAAACTTTGCCGGCGAGTCGTTTATACCATTCAACCGTCGATTCATTTTGAATTAAGCGAAGATGTCTCCAAAGCGGACAAGACGCAACTTCCAGGCCACATGAACAATTTCCGGCCTCATTGTGCCAACCGTGTCCTTCCGCCAATTTCCGTACTTCACCAAGTCCGACGACTAAGGGATGTCCGGCAAGAAGATACTGAAGTATTGTTGAACCGCTATGACCCAAACCGACAATGTATATTACTTGCGGCTTCACTTGTTACGATTCTCTTCGGATAGAGACTGTATAAAGTCTTGGCATTGTTCTGTGTTGGGAGTGCTTTCGTTCAGAATCTTTTCAGCTTCTCTTTGCCACTGCAGTGCATATCCTCCCAAAAGCTGGCTGGCATCTTCTATCATCGGGTATAGCTTTTTTGCCAAATGGTAAGCAATGGCCTGGGGCATGGGGGCGTTAAATTGCTTTGAGCTGTTCCGGGGCTCATATAGCCTGTTATCTGAAATCATTTCAGAACCCCTTACTCCCAAAAAATTGCAAATACGGTTGATTAAAGCGGCGGGCTGCGTTTTAATGTCTTCAAAGTATCCGATAAAGAGATTTTCTTTTCCAATTACAGCACGCCATCTTCTGATGTTTTCAGCATAATTGCTTCTGGCCAGGAAACTGGGCAACTCGATTTTTCTCAATATATCTTCTGTTGGGACGTCTTGTATAGATCTTTTATGCTTTTTTGCAAGCCCGTTAACTATACTGGACCAGGAACGCTCAATAGGGTTGCGCAAAAGATATACAGCCCGCAGCCCGGGATTTATTGAGACTATTCTTTTAATGCTTTCTTCATCCATTATCGCATATGCTGGGGTTACTTCCCCGGCGATTCTATTATCGGTAAGAGAAAAAAGATTCCTGTACCATTCTTCCGAGCGTTTCCGTAAAAAGTATTTGTAATCCCAAATAATATTTTTAATCCCAGCTTCGTTTATGTTCCATCCCCCTCGAATATAAGAAAATATTCTTCCCATAAATTTTCTTTTGTTAACAAAGACCGTTCTCTTTCCGTCCAGGGGGCGATCAAAATAGTGCAGTTCTTTAACCGGGCTTACCCATATATCAGGATGCGATGACAATACATGCCATAGCCATGATGACCCGCCCCTGGTAGTTCCAATACCGACAAAATCGGGATAATATTTTTCTCTCCTGCTTTGGAATGTCAACTTATAAAGCCCCTTGATTAGTAATATCCATGCCGCTTCATTTCCTTTTTACAAATAATCCGGATCAGCATTTTCTGCGATGCAGGCAATTCCTTTTCCCACTTATTGGCATGCTCAATAAGTGGCTCTTGGTATACATTGTCATGAAGATGCTTGGTAGACTTAGTGACAAGGTGTGATGCTTTACGTTCTTCCAATATTTCATTTAGTTCAGCAGTTCTCAGGGTTCGAACGCCGAGTTTTTGCCAAATTTCGGATAAGACGCCTGAAAGGTCATGTAATAAATATTCATAATAGACCGGTAAATTACGATCCGGCCGTTGCTGTTCTGAAAAAAGCAATCTGTTCATATACTCCCGCCAACCAAGGGCGTTTTTTAAAATATTGCCTGCCATTGGCTTATTATTTTCGCTGTGAATTGCTTTTCTGGCTGAGTTATAAATTGCACGCGGGTCACGGATCATCCAAATCGCTATTGAATCGGGGTATGTGGATAATAATCGATTAATATTTTTATAATACCACCCTGATTTTTTGAACACTACGACTCTTGCTTCAGGTTTTTTCCAGTCCCGGTAAATTTTGCATAGAGTCCGGAAAACTGAAGCCCAATCATTGACATTATACCCCTTGAGCCCTTGAAGCAATTTTTCCCGTGGTAAATTCCATTCCCTAAGTTTTTGTTCCACTAATAAGTATTCGGTTAATTTATGATGGTCGATTTCTTTTTTCTGGATTTCTTTTTTATGAAAGTATTCATATAATCTAGGGGCGGCCCTTGATTCCGGGGTAACCAGCACTTCGGGATGACGGCTTAATCGATCGCCGAAAAAAGTAGAGCCTGAGCGGGATCGGAAAAGCAGAAAAACCAGCCTGGGAAAAGCACAATTAGAGCCAGTCACTTATATCCACCCCATAAGCCTCGGACAGTTTTTGATTTGAGTCGCGAAACAGATCGGCCAGCCATCGTTTTTCAGCTTCAGGAAGCGGATTATATTTACCGGGATTGTGCCGTCTCCCGGTGAATGTTTGAAAGGGTTTCAGCCCCAGAAAATCAAAAATTTCTGAACAAACCCCCCGGGATTCTTTGAAGAATCGTTCGGCTGTCTCAAGATAGATCTGGTCCCTGGCAAAGAATTTCGTCCATAAGTCAAGTTGCTCAACATACCTGCCACGGGCAAAGTAAGAATAATACTGGTGTGTCGCACTGTAATCAATTTCCGATCGTGCGAGCCGGAGATGGTCGTTTTCGACATCTCCCATTTCTTCTTCCACGGCTTGTCGAAAGGAACGATTTTCCCTGCCGTTTTCAATCTCGTGATGAAAATGGGAATAAGCCCGCTTTACCGGATCACGTAAAAGCAAAATAAGCCGGAAATCGCTATTAAACGCGTGACACCGTTCTGGTACCAGAGGGTGGAAAATATAATAGGGGCTCTTTTCTCCGGTTATTTTCTCTTTCCTTTGAAAAGGAAAATGGGCCCTATACCAGTTCGGCCCACGATGGTAATGCAGGTCAAAATAATGCAGTTCCCTGTTAACCAGGGGTTTCAGAATATCAGGATGCTGCAGCATATACCGAAACAAGGAAGTCGTGCCTGCTTTTTGGGCCCCAATAATCAGAAAGTTCGGGATCATGCAGGTAAACGTAAACGGCCTTCGGATATAGGGCACTATTTTTTCACTTTTTTTTCGGACCCTACCAAGCATGATTACTCTATGATAGCAAATAACGGTTGGCATGGATATTGCTATGCTGCCAACAGCTCAGTCAGGCGTGCCGGTAAATCCGGCAGCCTTATAATCTTTTTCATTTCAGGTCGTATTCTATCACTTTGGGTCTGTTCTGCGTCCA